>JASHSC010000003.1 GCA_030036915.1 Terriglobia bacterium | reverse complement strand
ACTGACATTGCAGTGGTCAAAATCAACGCTACGGACCTTCCCGTCGCCTCTTTGGGCGACTCTGACGCCCTGCACGTCGGCGATATCGTCATGGCATTCGGCAATCCCTTCGGGCTGAACTTTACCGTCACCCGCGGAGCGGTGAGCGCGTTGGGCAGGACAGAAGGTGAAATCGAACAATTTCAAAACTTCATCCAAACCGATGCCGCCATCAATCCCGGAAACTCCGGCGGTGCTCTGGTGAACATTCATGGACAGGTGGTGGGGATCAATACGGCGATCTTGAGCGGCAACTCAGGTCCTGGAGACGAGGGCAGTTTCATGGGTATCGGATTCGCGATTCCCATCGACATGGCCAAACACGTCATGGAAGACTTGATTAAAACCGGCAAGGTCAGCCGCGGGTACCTGGGCGTGGAGATTGAGAACCTCGACGAGGGACTGGCAAAGCAGTTCCATGTTCCCGACACCAACGGCGCCCTGGTTGGCGACGTGACGAAGGATAGCCCTGCCGATAAGGCTGGGGTGAAGACCGGCGACGTAATCCGTAAGCTCAACGGGCAGATGATTTCAGACCGGGATCAATTGACCGTCATGGTCACGAATTTGAATCCAGACAGCGTGGCCACGCTTGACATTCTTCGCGACGGCCAGCCGATGACCATTAAGGTGACTTTGGGTGAGCGGCCGGCGAACCTCAGTGTAACAGCCGGCGGTCCTTCCGCCGTTCAGCAGGGCGCCCTGCGCGGGATAACTGTTCAGAACCTTACTCCGGCAATCCGCGACCAATTGGGCTTGCCCCCGAGCGCAGTCGGAGTGGTGATCAGCCAGCTCGACCCGAACAGCCCGGCTGCGCAATCCGGTTTGCAGGAAGGCGACTTGATTGAAAGCGTCAATCGCCACCCGGTGCGCACGGTTGGGGATTTCCAAAAGCTGGCTGCGGAAGCCAAAGGTCAGACGCTCCTGCGCATCAACCGCCAGGGGAACGGCGTGTTCGTGGTCATCTCCCCGGACAGTGGTGACGGCGACGGTCAATAGGGCCGGCAGGCGCGAACCGGCCTGATGGATTGGGCGATGGGGGTCTGGGGTGGAGTTTTCCCAGGCCTCCCGCTCACCTTGCCTTGCAAGTTCATGGAAATCGCCGCGAAGGTGAAAAGACTCTTGACGATTGTTCTGATCGGAGTTGCAAGCGGATTTCTGATTGTCTTTGCCGCTCTGAGGATCGTTGAGAATCGGCTGATTTTCTACCCGCCACGCTACCCAGAGGGTTTTCCCCCGCCACACATCATTCAGCAGGAAGTGGAAGAGATTTGGCTGACGACAGGGGACAGCGTTCGAATCAACGCGTTCTACCATTCGAACCCTGCATCCCGGCAAGTCCTCCTCTGCTTTCACGGCAACGCAGAGAACATTGGCTCCGGTCTGGAACACCTTCATGAGATGGCGGCGATCGGAACGAACATCCTCGCCGTCGATTATCGCGGCTACGGGAAGAGTGAAGGCAAACCCAACGAAGCGGGCGTTTACCACGATGCCGACGCCGCCTACGACTACTTGACCCAACAGCGGCACTTCCGCCCCGAGGACATAATCCTTTACGGACACTCGCTGGGGGGCGCGGTGGCGGTGAACCTGGCGTCGCGCCGGCTTTGCGGAGGTTTAATCGTTGAGAGCTCATTTACCAGCGCGCGGGCGATGGCGCGGCGAATGTTCGCGATTCCTTTCATCGGCTATGTGGTGAAGTCGCGCTTCGATTCCGAGGAGCGGATCCGCGAGGTCCATGCCCCGATTTTGATTGTCCACGGGACGCTCGATGAAACCGTGCCGTTTGAAATGGGTGAGCAACTTTTTCGCGCTGCGCCGGAGCCCAAGCAGTTTCTTCGTGTGGAAGGCGCCCACCACAACGACGTGATGGAAGTCAGTGGTGAAACCTACCTGGCTTTGCTGAAGAGCTTCGTCGCCCGTGCCGCGAAGCCGTAGAGGATTTTTCCGCGGCAGGTGGCGCCCGAGGCTGGACGTGGCAATGTCAGTGAATCAGAAATCCCGTTAAGGCGATTCCCACGCCCGCCACGCCCATGAGAATTCCCAATTGATAGAACTCCCGGCGCCGGGTGAGCAGGGTGAGTGAGGCGATAACGATGGCGGCCTCGAGGCAAACCTCGCCGAGGTCGAAGCGGTTGGCGCGGCGCTGCTCAAGGGCGACTTCGCCTTCGAGCGAGTGGGCTTCCTTTTCGATATCCGTCAGGTCATCCTTGTAGCGCGACACCTGCTTCTCATATTTCGCCCGCACTTTTTCCGCCAGATCGGGGTCTTTGGTGGCTGTGACGGAAAGGAGATCGAGGAAAAGCTCATAGTTGTGCTGGCGGATGTTCTTGGCTTGATAATATGCCCATTGGTCCGTTGCCTTATTTTGAAATAGCAACTCTTCCGTATGGGCGCGATGCCCCATCAGCGTGGTGGCGGCCAGCACCACGGCCAGGACGGCCATGGTGAAAGTGACGGGCAGAAGCGAGGGATCGTGCGAGGAGTGCTCCGCTTGCTCTTCCATTTCG
>JASHSC010000033.1 GCA_030036915.1 Terriglobia bacterium | reverse complement strand
GCTTTCAAGGCCCGAACGCCGCCCACGCCCAAGAGCAATTCCTGGCGAATTCGCACGCGCCCGTCACCGCCGTAAAGGCGCGAGGTCAATTCGCGGTCTTCGGGTGCGTTGCCGGGCACGTTGGAGTCCAGCAGGAGCAGGTCGCATCGCCCCACCTTCAGCCGCCACACCTTGGCGCGGATCGAACCGCTGCGCGTGTCGATCTGCACCGTCACCGGTTCACCCGATTTGCCGATGGCCGGCTCCATGGGCAGCAAGCTGACGTCCGTCTCAAAATATTCCTCGCGCTGCCAGCCGTCCCAATCCAGGCGCTGGCGAAAATAACCCTGGCTGTAAAACAGGCCTACGCCCACCAAGGGGATATCCAGGTCAGATGCGCTTTTGATGTGGTCGCCGGAGAGCACGCCCAGGCCACCGGAATAGATGGGAATGGATTCGTGAAGGCCGAATTCCGCCGAGAAGTACGCCACCGGGCGTGGGCGCAGAATCCCTGCGTGCTTCGCGCCCCAGGTGTGGTCTCTTTGCAGATACTCGCGTTGCCGGCGGAAGGCGTAATTGATTCGCCCGTGCAGAACGAGCTCGCGGGCGCGGCGCTCAATCCCTTCCAGAGTTAAAGGTGCAAGCACGGCCAGAGGGTTGTGATTGAACTGGTGCCAGCGAACCGGGTCGAGGTCGAGAAACAATCCGCCCGAGTCGTGGTCCCAGGTCCACCACAAGTTGCGAGCCAGCGACCATAGCCGTTCCTGCGAGGGAGCAATGAAGCGGTCAACGTTGCGCGCTTCGCACACCACCGGCGCCACCTGCGAAGCGGCCAGGGAGAGCATGCTGATTTCTTCGTCGCGGTAGACGCGCGGATCGACGGTTTGTACGGTGAGCACGCCTTGCAGCAGGCCCTGGTCAATCAGCGGGACGCCCAGAAATGAGCGGAAAGCGTCTTCGCCGGCTTCCTTGAAGTATTTAAAGCGAGGGTGATTCTTGACCTCTTCCACCGCCACGGGGCGCAGTTGTTCCGCCACCAGTCCCACCAGGCCTTCGTGCGTCGCCATGCGCAGCGTGCCAATGCATTGCGGACGAAGGCCGACGGTCGCGGCCAGAACCAGACTCACGCGGTCCGGCTCCAGCAAGTATACCGAACAAACCTCCGTATTGAATCGGCGTGCAATCAGCGCCACCACGTTCATCAGAGTCTCGGCAGGTTTGCCTCCCTCCCGCGCGAGATTTGAGATCTCGTCGATGGTTAGAACGTGATTGGTGTCTAGCGTGTCTCCCGCTTGGCTCATTCCTGTGAATCTCCCTGCGGTCTATGAATCCGGGCATCCGAAGACTTCATCCTGATTTTCCCACAGAGCGTGCAAAACGTCATCTGCGTGGGAACAGTTCCACCCACGCATCGATGGTGCGAAATTTCCCCAGCCCCCCTTTGCAGCTTTTGAACCTGAACCAAGAACCCGCTGGATGGCGTGACCGTTTTCCGAATCAAACGTAACATACAGGCGCACCGGCAGGTTGTCAATTCGAAATGCAGACATCGCTACTTCAAACTTATCTTGAAAACCACGGCGGACTGCTCAGGCGGCGCTTGCTGGGGTGGTTGAATGCGCAGCCCTTCGGCTTCCTGCTTCCACTGAATCGTTTCTGTTGATCCCAGCCGTTCGACGCGCATGGCCTTTGCCGGTGCGGGCGTTGCCGTTGTCCCCAGCGCGCGCAGAATCACCGCGTCCTCCGGCCAGCCGAGCACGATGGCATACACAACCGTGCCCGGCTTGTTGCGGGTGTAGCGAACGTCGCGCGCGTCGAAGGGCGCGGTGAGCTTGCCGTTCACCGTCACCGCCGTCAGGTGCGGCCCTTCGCCGAATACGTTCCAGGAGCGCGTGGCGTAGATGGCCTCGCCGTTGATCTTGATCCATTCCGCGATGCGCTCGAGGATCAGGCGCTCCTTGCTGTCAATCGTGCCGTCGGGTCTGCCGGGGATATTCAGCAAAAAGGTACCATTCTTGCTCACGGTATCAACCAGCCAATGAATAACTTCGCGCGGCTGCATGTAGCCGCCGAACTCGCCCGGGTCAGTATAAAGTGTGCGTAGGTAATGCCAGTCGCCGATGCAGGTTTCCGATTGCCAGGGGTGGGGAAGGATGGCGCTCGACAAGCCGCGCTCGTAATCCGCCACCACCGCCTGGGCAAGGTTCGCGGGGACGCGCTTGACGTTTGCCACCGCCTCCATCTTCCCACCGTTTACGCGCAGGCTGTGGTTGTAATAGTAGGCGCCGATGTTCATTCCTCCCCAGCCCAGCGGGAAGAGGGTCGTGTCGAAATACAGCAAGTCGGGATTGTGCTGGTCCACCAGGTCGCGCGTGCGGTCGTAGAAGTCTTTGACGTAACAATCTTCCGGCAAGGCGTCGGTGGGGTGCTTGGGGCCGTAGAGTCTTTGCGGATCGAGCCCCTCCCACCACTGGCCGCGGCCGTCGGCAAGAGTCAGATGGCCGTCGTAGGGCTTGCCGGCCAGCGGCCCTGTGGCGTCGGCCCCGTGCGCGGCCTGGAAGAAGTTCCAATTGAACGCCTGGTGAATGGTTGCGCCGAAGCGCAGTCCGCGTTTGCGCGCCTCCGCCGCCCAGGCGCCGAGCACGTCGCGGTGCGGCCCCACGTTGAGGGAATTCCAAGGATGGTGCTTGGAATCCCACGTGTCAAACCCATCGTGATGATTGGCAAGGGCCACAAAGAAGCGCGCGCCGGCGCGTACGTAGAGATCCATCAACTCTCCAGGCTCCCAGTTGAGCAGCGTCCACTGCGCGCACAGATCCTTGTAACCAAATCGCGAGGGGTGGCCGAAGTGTTCGAGCTGGAATTCGTATTTCTTGTGCCCTTGCACGTACATGTAGCGCGCGTACCAGTCGCCGGCCTCAGCAACGCACTGCGGGCTCCAGTGATTCCAAATTCCGAACTTGGCGTCGCGATACCATTCCGGGCATTCGTATTGGAGCAGCGAATCCCAGGTGGGTTGGTAGGGGCCTTCGCCGGCGAGGTCCGGGAGGGGCGAATTCATCGCCACGCCGTCATGTGAGCCGCCGGGGACGGGCAAGTTGGGCGGGCGGTCCCATTTCTGCGCGTCCCATCCTGCATCTGCCATGTGCTCGGTGACGATGCGGCCGTTGTGGACCGCATGGAACACGCGTTCGCTCTCAGCAAGCGCGCAGAAGCCGGCATAGTCGATGTTATCCGCAGGCGCCGCGAGATTGCCGCGCCCGCGCAGCACGCTTGCCGATCCTGCCGCAAGACCACTCAGCAGGAAAGTTCTACGACGCATGTTGATAATGCTCCTTTCGAACCGCGCATCGGGAAAAAGTGTTGCGGCCGGAATTATGAAGTCGTGCCATTGCAGGGAGGAAGGCTGTCGTAAAAATAAGTGTCAGACCAGCCCATCTCGCGCATTCCGATTTCGGAAGAGTAGTAGGCTTTGCGCACCCATTCCTTCAGGTTCTCGAAATGATCGCGCAAATTTCCAGGCGAAGATTTCGAAGCGAGCGTTACGATTTCCAACTGGCGGGCCGTGGCGAGCTTTTTGAATGGCATGCCATCACTGCGTAGCGCTTCGCCGTCCGTGGCGGAAATCGCGGCCACGAATTTCGTGCGGCTCTCGATTGTGTCCACGCTCAGCAGGAGGTCGATGAATTGCGTCACCTCCGCCTTCGCTGAACCCGGAATGATGATTTCGGCCAGGACGCTGAGCGTGTCGGCCTGATGCGCGTCGAGAAAGAGCGGAGTCCATTTGGTAGCTGGCACGCTTTGCTCCGCGACCGTTGTGGGAACAGGCGGCTGCATGTCAGCCGCAATCGGAGTGGCGATACTCGTCGCAATGATTCCGCTCGAAGCTCCGCTGACGAGCTTCTGCACCATCTCGCGGCGGCTGATGCCTTCGGGCTTGGCAGATAGATCGTTGGGTTGTGATGAATTTTTCATACATGCTCCTTGCTGTAGGGGCGGCCCTTGTGGCCGCCCCGAGGCAACCACAAGGGCTGCCCCTACGTTCAGCGCGGGCGAGACGCCCGCGCTACGAAAAAATTCAAATCGATCCTTTCCTCATCTCATCCATCAGGTAGTCGCACGACCGAACGCAGAGCGCCATGATGGTGAGCGTGGGATTCTGGCAGGCGCTCGACGGAAATCCCGCGCCGTCCATGACGAAAAGGTTCTTCACGTCGTGCGCCTGCTGGAATCCATTCAATACAGAAGTCTTGGGATTCGTTCCCATGCGCGCAATCCCCACTTCGTGGATCGCATTGCCCGGTGTGCCCGGGGTTGAATACGCCTTGATGTTCTTGGCACCGGCGGCTTCGAGCATTTCGGCGGCGGATGCAGCCATGTCCTTGAGCATGGCCATTTCGTTCTCACCATAGCTCATGTGAATGTTGAGAACCGGAATGCCAAAGGTGTCCACAACGTGGGGATTGATCTCGACGTAGTTCTCCCAGCGGCCCAGGCATTCACCGAAAGCTCCCATGCCCATCTTCACCATGGGCTCCTGCAACGAGCGCTTGTATTCATCACCAAAGCCCGGCGCCGCCCAATTGAAATCGGCGTGGCCGCCTGCC
>JASHSC010000302.1 GCA_030036915.1 Terriglobia bacterium | reverse complement strand
TCCTTCAGGATGATGAGCGTGATGGCGGTAATCGTGAGGCCGGTGATGATCCCGATGATCGGGGAGATGATTAGCCACTTGTAGAGACTACGGGAATAAATGGATCCCAGGTCTTCATGAACCAGAGGTAGGAATTTGCGGAGCAGGGGATATCTTAAAGCCCATCGAGGGTTCAGCCATTTCGGCGGTTTGCGTGCGTCCATTTTAGTTTGAAGCAGTTAATCTCTTGAGGGATCTCACTCCACACCCGCGGCCGCAGGCAGTTCACGCGGAGGCGGTTGAGGAGTCTTCATGATCTCAAACTGCAAGGCGCGAAGTTCGGCGATATTTCTTCGGGAAATCTTTTCCAGAATCGCGTTACCTTTGGACGTTAAACGAACTTTCACGAACCTCCGGTCCCTTTCGCCCTGCGCCTTGCGCACAAGTCCGCGGTCCACAGCGCGCTGCACCAGTCCCACCACAGCGTTGTGCCGCCCCTGCAGGAACTCCGCCAGCTCCGAGATGGTGGCCCAGCCGCGCCCTGTGAATCCCGCCACGCCCAGCATGAGCTGGTGCTGTTGCGGGGTGATCCTCAGCGCGCGCGCCCCCTGCTCACTGAAGCGCTGGAAACGTCTCATCCGATACCGAAACCAAGCCAGGCGGCGCAGCGCCTCAGGGCGTGAGGAGCGCGTGCCATTGGAATGTCCCTGGGATCTCATGATCACTAACTATATCACATTGTGATTTAAATTCCACAGGAGAATGATACTGGAGCGGCATTCCCGCCGGGACGCGACCGGTGCCCTCTGGTGGGCTGGCGGAAAAGGTTCCAAGGTACTATTTCTCAACCTGGACTACCCGGGTGCCGAACCCCGCGCTTAATTCTCTGTCGGCCTTTCGATATGGTCGATGACGATTACTTCCACCGGGCCTTTGGTGGCTTCCAACTTCAGGCCAAGCTGTTCCTGAAGAGCTGTAAAAATCGACGGTCCACCGGACGGTGCGCTATAGGGCGCATCCCCTCGCCCAGGATTGCCACTCTGGTTCGCGGGAATCGTCGCGCCACCATTGCTCTCCCGAGCATATTCAAGGTTAAAATCATACTTGCCCGTGAGGCCGGTTTGATTCAGCACGGTGACGCCCAGTTGCCGTGACAATTCCTGTACCAAGACGGTCACGGGAGCGTCCGTATGGTGCATCGTGCTCGTTCCCACGATTGAGCTTGCGCCAGTCCGCGAATCATGGCCGCCGGCCTGGCCCTTTGAGGGGTCCGAAGGTTGGAGCTTGGGGCCGTTTTTCGCAATCACCAGCACATAGCAACTAAGCTTCCTCGTCTCGCGATGCGCCTGCAGCTTGAATCGTTCGGCCAGCGGCGATTGAACCCGCAACCGAATCTGCTCCAGGCGCTCGGTTGGTAGTCAGCATCCTCAATCTTTAGCTTCCACATCGTAGTATTCTGAACCAATCCAGGCCGGGGCGCTGCTGAGTTGAGGGTCTTGAATGTCGTATGCGAATTCAATCAGCCCTTTCGCCGGCTGGTTCTCCGCGCGGAAACTGGCATCGTTGATCCAAATGTGACTGCGGTGGTTGCCGGTGCGGTTTGGTCTTACCGCGGCAACCTCAAAGGCAGGCGAAGGAGCGCCGGCCGTGTGCGCGGACTGGGCCAGGATTTGTGGAACGTAAAGTCTGCCAGGGATGGCCGCTCCAGCGACAACCGATCCACCCATGGCCATTAACAACAGCCGCCGGCCGATAGCGTGTTTGATCACCGAGTGCATTGTCATCTCGTTCCGAACCAGGGCGAAATGGCACCTGGCGCGGAATGCCACCTCAAATCGTTCCATCTATGCAGTCTGATCGTCTTGGATTCGCAAAACTTGCACCAGCTTGGTGAAGCGGAGCGAATGGTCTCTGGAACGATTGCTTCCCTCGATGACCTTCTTTCTTTACTGGCTCCGCTCTAGCCTGTGCGGTCCTGTTCCCTCAGTTTTTGCAGGAGTTGAACGTCAGTGAAGATCGAGATGCCCCGTTGAAGGCAGAATGCCGCGACTTCGGGCTCATAGAAGTCACGATCCAGCGTGCAGAGGGCGTCTGCGTTGGCGGCCCAGCCGTATAGACCACCGGATCGTCGTTCGGGTCTTTGAGCACGACGGGGACGCCCAGGACCGGGTAAACCACCTCCGCGATCATTTCAATGAATTGCACGTGCTCCTGAATATCCTGCGCACTGAGTTGCCAAAGTTTTGTATTCGAGGGTATGCCAATGCTCGTTCGAGCTCGCGCAGGAGAAAAGGGGAAGAAATCACAAGATGGTCGCCGCGGGCGATTTGTAAAAGGAGATCACGAGCCGGTCCCTGCGCCTTGATATTGGCTCGAACCAGGATGTTGGTATCGAGGACAATCCTCATGCCGGATTCGAGCGCACGTGGTTGACGGCCTCATCAATCGCCGCCTCTTGTTCGGACTCCGCAATATCATCCACGCGCCCGGCGGTTCGGGTAAGTCGGTCTTCCAGTTGGCGTGCGAGACGCTGGCGTGCTTCCGGCGCTGGGGCGGCATGGGGTGAAAATGCCATGATGCTAACTTCTTCATCCGGATTCAAAACCCGGCCCAGAACGCGCTCCACGGCCTGACGAGCATCGTCGGGAAGCTCATTCGCTTTGTGAATTGCAACGTTTCCCATAAGTTCATCTTATCTGCACCCAGGCTGCATTGCAACTAAAGTTCGAACTAATGGCTGCTCTTGGCCATCAGGTCTAAGGAACGTTTTCTGATCCTCCGCCTTCGACCTGACAATTGCGGTTAGTTCTCCGTCGGCCTTTCGATGTGGTCGATGACGCGGACATCGACCGGGCCTTTGGTGGGTTCCAGCTTCAGGCCAAGCTGTTCTTCGAGAGCCGTAAAGATGGACGGTGCAGACTGATTGGTCGCAGCCGCGGCGTCTGCGTTCAGGTTGGAACTCGTCGCTCCTTGGAGCATTCCGACAGGTGACTGATCGGGCGTCCACCGGAGCGTGAAGTCAAACGTTCCACCGAGCCCGGTGTGATCTACCACCTCGCGC
>JASHSC010000301.1 GCA_030036915.1 Terriglobia bacterium | reverse complement strand
CCCGGCCGCGCGTTGGGCTCAATCAGAATCGTGGGAATATCGTGAAGCGCCGCTTCCATCATCACCGGGCCTGCCAGATAGCCGCCGATGCCAACGACAACGCAGGGACGGAATTCCCGCAGAATTAACGCCACTTTGAGCGTCGTCCTTGGCAACACCAAAAAATTTCGCAGCCAGCGGACGCCCCCAATGCCCTTCAGACCCGCCGAATCGACGGCGTACAGCCGGAAACCCGCAGGGGGAATCAGTTTCGCTTCGAGCGGTCGCTTCGTGCCCACAAATTCAATTTCGTATGGCCGCCCCGCCACCCCGCCGCGCCCGCGCAATTCTTCCGCCACCGCCAGAACCGGAAAAATGTGCCCACCCGTTCCGCCCGACACCATCAGGATGCGAATTCGCTCATGCATAGTGCGGAAACTCGAAATTCGAAATTTGGCGACGCCAAAGCGAGTTTTGATTTTCAATTTTCGAGTTTCGATCTTTGTCAACTTGCCTGCTGAGAAATATTCAGCAAGATCCCCACCGCGACCAGATTCACCAGCAGCGATGACCCTCCATAGCTCACAAACGGCAGGGGAATGCCCTTAGTAGGCAGCAATCCCAGCACCACGCTCATATTCACCAGCGCCTGGCCCACAATCATCACGGTCAGTCCAATGGCCAGCAGGCGTCCAAAGTCGTCCTTGCACGCCGCGGCCGCGCGCAGCCCCCGCACCAAAATCAGGGCGAACACCGCAACCACCGCAACCGTTCCGATTAGGCCCAATTCTTCTCCCACCACGGCGAAGATGAAGTCCGTCTGCGGTTCGGGAAGGAAAAAAAGCTTTTGTTTGCCTTCCATCAATCCCAGCCCCGTTATCCCGCCGGTACCTACCGCGATGTACGATTGAAGGATCTGGAATCCCTTGCCCAACGGGTCGGAGTAGGGATTCAAAAAAGCCAAGACGCGGTTGTATCGGTAAGCGGAGTGAAGGACGACCCAATAAAGCGCCGGCAATGCGGAAAACCCCGCAAACACGAAATACCGAAGATGCAGCCCCGCCGCGAACAACATGGCGGCGAGAATCAAGCCCAGAGCAAGCGTAGTCCCCAGGTCCGGTTCTCGCAGCACGAGCAACGCCATGCAGAGTGTCACCAGGGTGATGGGGGCGATGGTGTGCTTCCAGTCATTCACCTCGCCTTTGCGCATGTCCAGGAAAAATGCCAGGAAGAGCACCAAAACCAATTTGGCGAACTCCGAGGGTTGAAAGCTTGCCGGCCCCAGGTGGAACCACCGGTGCGTGTTGTGGCTGCGATCCACAAAAAAGACTAGAACCAGAAGAAGGAATTCGATTCCCAGCGCCGTGAAAATCACCAGCGGGCTCGCCAGCCACCGGTAATCCAGGTGCATCAGCAAACCGACCGCAATCATCCCGACCGCGGCCCAGGCCAGTTGCCGGAGGAGGAAGTAATCCGCATTATTGTAGCGGTCCGAGGCCATCACCGCCGAAGCGCTGAATACCATGAGCGCACCAAAAAGCACCAAGCCCACCACGGCTGCGAAGAGGATCTTGTCGGATTGGAGCTGGCGAGCCATTGATAATTTAAAGTTGTCTCTTGTCAGTTGCCGATTGTCGGTACTATTTGCTTAACGCATACCGAAAACCGACAAACAGGAATCGAATTCACTCCACTCCCGGCAGGCGCGGTTGCTTTGGAGATTGCGTCCCTTCGGGGCTCTTGCCCTGCTTCCCGGAAGATTTCCTAGAACCTTGGCTGGCGGAATCAGTGGGCCGTGTTTCATACGGCAGTATCTCCTCCTCAAGTTCCTCCGCCGTGCTTGCGGTAATGGAAATCGTCGGCTCATCCTCGGGCACAAGCTGAGATTCGCCTCCCGGCAATTCCACGGCATCCACTTCAAAGATATAAGTCAACTCCAGGGGCCGTTCGCTTCCCTTCCCGCCGGATTCGGCGAGCGATGTCTCTGCGGCTTCGGCCTCATTGGTGGGCACAGCTTCAGGAGCGGTCAAAACTGCGGGTTCCGCAACAGCCTGGGGCATGGACTCATTCGCATCTGTAACTCCGTTCTCCGCCGCGATGTCTGACCCTGGTTCTTCCGGGGATGATTCAGTGGATTCCTCCGAAATAATTCGTTCGGATTCCTCATCAACCGCCTCAATATGTGCATGAAGGATTGCGGACTGTGACGGCTGGCGATCATCTAACGCAGGCTCAACAGTTGGGGCCCGAGTCGATTCCGGCGGCGAGCCGGAATCGACTGAGGGCGTTGCTTGTGCAGCGGGCGGCGGTTCAATTTCAGCCTCTTGCTCAGACGTTTGAGCAGCGATTCCGAAATCGGTAATGGAAGCCTCCGATTTCGGATCACTGGTTGCAACCTCCGCAGTCGCAATACTTGGCGCCGGGCTCTTCTTTTCCGTCGCAGGCGCCTCCTGGCGTTTCACTTTGCCTTCCCACACCTCCCGATCCAGCCGGTTGACGAGCTCCTTGAAGACGCGGCCGCGCTCCTCGTAATCCTTGAACTGATCGAAGTTCGAGCACGCAGGGGCGAGCAACACCGTATCGCCGGATTGCGAGTGGGCAAAGGCCTCGGTCACCGCGGTAGCCAGGTCGCCCGCTTGCACTAGGTCCGTCGATCCGGAAAGTTGCGCCGTAATCGTAGGCGCCGCCGCGCCAATCAGCAAAATTTCGCGCACGCGGTTCTTGATGAGCGGCAGGAGCGGCGTGTAAGGCGCGCCCTT
>JASHSC010000300.1 GCA_030036915.1 Terriglobia bacterium | reverse complement strand
CACCAGATGCGGATCCTGGGTGGCTTCCTGCGGGGTGTGGTGGAACTCCATGACTTCGAGCAGGCCGGCAGGGAAATTCCAGGAAATCCCGATCCACCGCCCCACTTCGCAATGATCGGCGCCAAAGCGCTCGCGCTCGAGGTCCACCGACTCACTCCAGCCGTAGGCGGGTGTGGATTCGGACCGCGGCTCGTTGGAGGCGATCACCAGGAGGGGGAGAACACCAATATCGTGCAAAAGGCCAGCCAAGTAGGCTTGCTCGGGCTGGGTGTAGGAAATGGCCCGCGCCAGCCGTTCGCTGAGCGTCGCGGTGAGGAAGCAGTGCTGCCAGAACGACTGCACATCCTCGGAAGCCACCTGATGCCCCGCATACTGAACCAATGAGCAGGTAAGAACCATCGTCCGCAGCCTTTCAGTTCCTACCAGCATGATGGCGTGTTCCAGTTTGGTGATGCGCTCGCGAAAACCCATGAAAGCGGAATTACACAGGCGAAGAACCTGCGCCGTCAAGCTGGGGTCTGTCCTCAGAACTTCCCCAACGCGCTTCAGGTTGACGGGATTGGCCGCCAGCAGGCTGTTCAGTTCGAAAACATAAGCGGGCAGAGTGGGCAGCCCTTCGGAAAGTCCCGCCATCAGCGCGAGCTTGCGGCTCTGCTTCGCCTCCGGATCTTCCGTATTCAGCGAGGCGGGGCGCTCAGGCGGGTGCGTAAGCCCCGCGCCTTCAATCTTCTCCCAAGATGTCTGCTCCGCTGGCACTTTCGAAAGGTGCATTCTCCCCACCCACTCGTTTAAAATATCGGCATTATTCCCGTGGCCTTTAGTGGGCGGCTTTAGGAAATTCGAGGTCTGGGAGTACCGTTGCGGTCGGTTAATGCACTGCGACTAAAGGACTTGGCACGATGGGCCGGGCTGACTCGCGAAATTCCGGTTGATAAAGTGTAAAACTCAAAATTCGTGGTTCGGCTGTGTCCAAATTCACGCTCTGAGGTTGCAATGACACAAATTCCATCCCCAGCGGGAGTACTGGACCTGATTCAAGCATTTCGCAGGTCGAAGACAATGTTCGTTGCGGTATCGCTGGGAATTTTTGATCGATTGGCGAAGGCACCTTCTGACATACAGACACTCGCCACTGCTCTGGGCGCGAGTTCCGAGGCAATGGCGCGGTTGTTGGATTCGTGCGTCGCTCTCGGCTTTCTGAAGAAAGATGGTTTGAAATACTCGAATTCTCCCGAGTCTCAAACCTACTTGGCGCGCTCAAGCCCGTACACGCTTTCGGGCTACATTCTTTACTCTGACCGCGTGCTTTACCCGCTTTGGAAAAATTTCGAGGGAGCCATTCTCGAAGGCACGAACCGTTGGCAGCAGACGTTTGGCGGCTCGGGATCAATTTTCGACCATTTCTTCCGCACTGACGAAGCTCGACGGGATTTCCTGAGCGGCATGGACGGTTACGGCCAATTGAGCTCGCCCGCGGTCGTCGCCGCATTCGATTTGGGACGCTTTCACCGACTGGTTGACTTGGGTGGTGCCACAGGCCATCTGGCGCTCGCCGCCTGCGCGCGATATCCCCAATTGCAAGCCACGGTATTTGATCTTTCCGGCGTTATTGCCGTTACACGTGAGTACATGCAGCGCTCGCCGCACGGGGATCGCGTGGCGTTGCTTGAGGGCGATTTTTTCACCGATCCATTGCCGGAAGCCGACCTCTTCGTCCTCGGCCGAATTATTCACGACTGGTCGGAGGAAAAAATCCGCAGGCTGCTCAAGAAAATCTGGGAGAAGTTGCCCGCGGGAGGTGCGCTGCTGATCGCCGAAAAACTTCTGAATGATGATAAAACCGGTCCCCTCCCCGCTTTGATGCAGTCGCTCGGCATGCTGGTGTCCACGGAAGGCAAGGAACGTACGCTCGCGGAATATACTGTTTTGCTGCGCGAAGCGGGGTTCAACCAGGTCGAGGGGAAGGTGACCGATTCGCCCCTCGACGCGATTCTGGCGATTAAGGGCTGAACATTTGGCCGGCCCTGACCGGGCGCGGCGTTGCGCAGGGTTAGTATCGAAGGACATTTGCATTCATGCCAGCTCAGGCGTACGATGGGGTCAAAGGACAGGGCGAGTGTGTCCAATTCCGGTGAAAGCGCATGGTTGAACGCCTAGCCTGTTCATGGCACCGCTAGGCACTTGGTTGGAGAGCTGAGGCGCGAGGTGGAGAATGACAACCTGCTTTCGAGCCGGGCGCAAAGTCCTTCCCGGGTGTTCTCTCGCAAACAAAACCACTTCGGCTTTGTCCATCTTCTTGCTGGGGATGGGCGGTGCCGCTTATAGCGGCCAACAGGTATCGGATTGTCCCCAACCCGAACCAACCCAAATTACACTCCTTCACAGCGGCGAGCCGCAACCTTGGACGCTTCCCTGGCGCGTGGGTATGACTGTGCCTGACTTCAATGTGGACGGCGGTCTCCAGGCAATTAACCTCTCCGTGACCGGCAACTGTGCCGCCCCCGCGGGCTCGATCGTGTTGCTCCAGATTGCAATCGATGAGAACGGGACCGTAACTCCTGACCAGATTCTAAATGACACGAGTGGTTTCGGTCCGGATGTGATGGAAGCTGCGAAATCCTGGAAGTTCAAACCGCCCACGGCCAAAGGCCACCCGGTAAGGACGGCAATCTCAGTGCGGGTCCAATTTCCTGGAACGGAAACGCCGGCCCCCGCAGCCCAAGGTAAGAAAATCTCGTCCATAACGCCCCAGGTTACACTCCTTCCGGGTGGGGAGCCTCAACCTTGGTCCCGCCCCTGGCGAAAAGGATTGCTTGTGCCCGACTATAATGTGGATGGTGGCCTTCAGGCCATCAATCTTATTATGCCGCCCATCCCCAACGCGCCGGCGGGAGGCCTCGTGCTCATGAAAGTTACGGTTGATGAAGACGGAAACGTGGCTCCCAGTTTTATCCCCCGGGATACAAGCGGCTTCAGTGACAAGGTAATGGAAGCTGCGCGAGCTTGGAAGTTCAAGCCACCCAAGGCCAACGGCAATCCGGTAGGAACCGCCATTTTGATAAAGGTCACTTTCCCAGCGCCGATTCCCGCAGCGACTGGCCTGAATCCCTAATTCTTCGCCGCCGGCGCGTCGCTGGTCAGCACGCGCGCGATGAAGTCGAGCGCGCGCGGGTCCTTCGATTGTCCCAGCCAGAAAAACGCCTGCTTGCGAACCTCCATGTTGCGGTTGCTCTCCGCCACATGAATCAGTAACGGAACGCCCTGATCGGGAGGGAGTTGCGTGAGCGCGAAGACGGCGCGCTTCTTCACCTGCGTGTCGGGATCGTTTTCGGCAGAAGCGCTGATGGCGCTTACGGCTTTCGCGCCGGCCTTGTGCGCCAGCCAGAACAGCGCCTGCCCGCGCAGCTTGGCGCTTTGGTCGTATCGCGCGACGTCGATGAGCGTGTCCACGGCGCCGGGCGTGGGACTGATGGAGAGCGCGAAGATGGCCTGGTTGCGTACATTATCACTCGGGTCCTGCTTCACAATGGCGCGCAGCATCTCATAGCCTTTATTCCCGCGCGCCGCGCCCAGCCAGAATACGGCCTTCTTGCGCAGTGATTCGGGCGTGGGTGCACTGGTGAATTGCTGCATCGCGGCGTCGGCGGAGGGGTCGTCGGTGGAAGCAATCGCCGCGATGGCAGCTCCTGTGGAATGTTTTTCGTCGTTCGCTTCGACTCGCAGCACAAAGGCGCGTAGAAATTCCACGCTTTCGGCGGGGCGCACTCCCGTGAGCCAATGGACGGGCATGCCATCAGCGTCCACGCGACAGCCATCATCGAACATTCGAACCTTTTCCACCTGCTGTTTCTCGACGCGCATAAAAATCAGGATATGCCGGTCGGTGGGTGATTCGAGATTGCCGGAATCATTGGTAATGCTGGAGCCTTCCTCCAGATCGGCGGTGCAGGACCTCCACCCATCTTCGTCGCCATCACCTCGGTGGTTCTCGACCGCCGGTAAGGCGTAACCAATCCAGGAGGGCCCCGAATCGTGCGCGGTCACGTCCACAATCGAGGCTGACAATCCCGTCGAGGCCGTTGCCTGGTCCAGCTTGGCATGAATCAAGTTAGCCTGTTGCCCGCTCGCAGCCACCGCCGCCATCAAAACAACACCCGCACAGCTCACGAAAGAACATTTGGCGCGCATAACGCTCCTTTACTTGCTCAGAATCTCCATCATGAAGTCCGTGCCTTCCTTGCATTTCATCAATGACAGCTTTTCGATTGCCGTCTTGCGCATTTCCGGGTCTTTTTCGTCGCGGCCGAGACTCACCAATTCCTTGCAATTCCCCTGAAGGAAGAAAGCGTTCAGGATCTCCTTGCGAACTTCCGGGGTTTTCTCCGCCTGGTAGAGGGAAACAAGGTGGTCAGTGGTCCGCGAGCCCATCAATCCCAGGGAGCGAATCGCTTCGCGGCGCAGTTCAACGTCCTTTTCACTTTGCGCAAGCGCATAGAGGCGCTCCGTCTGGCCGCCCACAAAGAGCGCCCGGACGATCTCGCGCTTCACCTCCGGCGTGGACTCGGATTGATACAGTTCCCACAAATCGTCGCCCGCGCCCATCACTCCCAACTGCCGCACAGCTTCGCGGCGCAGATCGACGTTCTTTTCCGATTTCGCCGCGGTTAGAATCCGCTCCTTTTCGCCGGAGATCATGAAGTCGCGCAGAATGGATTTCTTGATGTCGACATCATCACTGTGCGTATAGATGTCCGCCAGCTCCGCTTTGCTGGCCGGGTCGCCGGAGATGGCGAGATCCTGAAGGGCCTTGCCTTGCAGCTCGCGGCCCGATCGCCCCCGCGCCACTCCGGCGATGATGGCGCGCGCCTGTGGCGAGCCGTTTTGTGACAGAACAAACAAGGCACGCTCCTTCACTCGTGGCGACTGATTGCCCTGAAGAACCTTTTCAAGCAGCGGCACGGCGTGCTCCGGGTCGGAGTTCATCAGCCCCTGAATGGCGATGAGCTTCAGGTCCTCATCCGAAATGTTTTCAGGAGAAACCTTCTCCCCCATGGATTGGCGAATCTCCACATCAAGAGCCTTGGCATCGCTGGCCCATTTATCCTGGGCGCCGAATTTTTCCAATTCTGCCAGCGCCTGAAGCGCTTCCTCTCGCCGCGACAACTTGTTCAGCGCGTAGGCCCGCCAGTACAATGCCGCGGAATAATGCGGGCCGTGGAGTTCGACAACCTGCTTGAATGCGTCGAGCGCATTCTCCCACTGGCTCTGGTCAAGCGCCGCCGTCCCCTGTTCGTAGAGCTCGGATTCGTGTTCCGGCGCCGCCTCGGCCGCCCGAGCGCCGGGCGAATCGAGCGCCGCCCGTGGTTCCTCCGCTCGGGCGCGCGCTGGCGACTGCAACACCATCCAGGCCGCGGCAATCAAGATGATATTTCCTGTTACTAAAACTTTAACTATTGGATTCATGTTTTGCCTCTTTTAAAGCGGTTGCCTGCGCGGTTGCGCCTCCGCTCCCTTCTGTTTTTCCCGGACTCCAAGCTCCACCACACGAATCTTGAAGAGAATTCCCTGCGACTCGATCTGGCGCTTCAGCGACGTGAGATCATCGGCGGAGATTTCTTTCGGGCCGTTGGAAATATTCAGCAGGACGCGCTCCAGATCATCAAGGACATTGGCCACTCCGGGATCGCCATCGCGCAGCGCCGTCTGGCGATACAGCCGGTTCGACTGTACCAGGTCCCGCGCGAACCGGCGCGTCTGCGTCTCATCGACTGTCCCCTCGCCTTCCTGATTCATGACCTCGACCAGCAGCATTTGCGCGCGCTCCAGGTGGTCGCCGACTGCCACCATGAGGATTCGCTGGCGGGCAGGCACGGAAATCGCGGCCACGGTTGGCGTTTGGCGCTGCTGCCAGACTCTTCCGCCCCAGAAAGCCCCGATGAGAAGTGCCGCAAGCCCCGCCGCCGCAAGCGCCCAGATGCGCAGGGGGAGGAAGAAAGCGCAGCGCCTTGCCCTCGACTCGTCGAGCTGCGGACGGATTCGCGCCCAAACTTCCGCCCCGTAATTTTCGCCGCGCTCGGGAGTAGGCGCTGCGGCAACCCCTTCCAGCGATTCCGCGAGAGCCGCAAGTTCCCGACGGCAAATCTCGCATGATGCCAGGTGCGCATCCGCCTCCCGGCGATCCATGCCGGCCTTTTCGCGGTAGTAGTGCAGAATCATTTCTTCCTCGGTCATGTGTCGCATTTACGTATTCACCATGGGCTCGAGCGCTTCGCGGAGCTTGCGCACGGCGCGGAAGATTGCGTTCTTGGCCGTGTTGCCACGAACGCCCAGTGCCCTCCCGATTTCTTCAATCGAGCAACCGTCAAAATGCCGCATCACAAACGCCGCCCGCTCGCGTCCGCTCAGCTCCACCATGGCGCCATCGAGTTTCTTCTTAACCTCGACGCTGAGAAGCAGCCGCTCGGGACACGGCGCGGCGGAGGGAACCGATTGCAGGGGATCTGCCTCTTCCTCGCGCGTAAAAGCCTGTGGCTCCTCCTCACGGCGCCGTACTCGCCGCAGATGGTCGAGCGCGCAATTCACCGCCACTCGATGCAGCCACGTTCCGAAATTGGCGCGCGACTCGAACTGGCGCAGAGCGCGGTAAGCGCGCAAGAAAGTTTCCTGAACAATGTCCTCCGCATCGTGTTCGTTCCCGCATATCCGAAACGCCAGCCGAAAGATGGCGCGGCTGTGCCGTTCGACAAGGACACGAAAGCTGTCCCGGTCACCGGCGAGAACCTGCGCCACAGCCGTTGCATCGTTGGCTTCCATCTGTCAGTTAGACTAACAGGAAGGCAAGCGGTTAGGTGGGGAGCAAAATATTTTGGGGCGGGATAAAGTGATATGGCCTTCCAGCCTACGGAGGTCTCAACGTGCTAGTTCCTGCACCCGTTTCATGATTTGAGTCATGTTTCGTAGATGCCCCTTTCGCGCTACGACACCCGGTCCGGACGCGTGGAGTCGGTAGCCGAATTCAGCGACGTCCTCAAATCCGGCGTGGACCGCTGCGCACTTTACGGTATTACTCCGGGCGGAGAGCTCATCCTGGGCCTCAATCGCAGCGCCTCCGACCTGTTCGCCGTGGAAGTGAACTTCTATTAGCCTATTATTCTAGCCTAATAATGAAGGGTCGGCTGTATCTTTACGGCCCCTTGGAGGTCGCTGGGGTGTCCGGGGTTGCGACCGGGCTCTGCACACCGCTGGCAACCGCGGCTACCGTATACCAGGTCTGCGCTGTGGTTGACAGGCCGGGATTGGGGTCAGCGCAACTAGGAACGCTTGCAGTGGATTGGGTCGTGACGATGCAGTAGATGGGGGTGGTAAGAACCTCTTGACCCGAGGCCGTGCCCTCGTAAACGTTGTACGATGTTACCCCAAAGGTGGGACTGGCATCCCAACTCAGAACGATGTCATGGCTTTGAGTCCCGGAAAGGCTGATGGTTTGGGTGCTGCCGGATTGACCGAGATTGTTATCCGTGAATGTAAGGGTCGCGGTGGAGAGTCCGGTGTAAGGATTGGTTATGGTGATCGGCGCGAAAACCACGACAACATTGCAGGTCTGGCCGCTATCGAGCGCGGTTGTACAATTGTTGGTTATGGTGAAATCATTGGAGTAGGTAGATGTATTAATGGCAACGCTCGTGATGGTTAAAGCTGTACTTGAAGGATTTGAGGGATTTGCAGGACCAGTATTGGTTACCACAATTGTCTGGGGCTCACTCATCGTAAAAAAGGGCTGGCCCGGGAGGTTGTAGGTGGAGGAGGTAGGCAGGCTTAGTGGGCCTGAGAAAGTTTGAAACGTCGGGCAGATGCTGCCGGCCGGAGGGTTGGAAGCGCAACTTAGCGCGCCATAGGACACGCTCGAAATCGGTGTACCTGGTGCATTAGCGTTAGCAAAGGAAATTTGCGGAGAGGCCCCCGTGCCGCTGAAAGGCACCGCTTGGGAGCTGGTACACGCGCTGCCACTCACGCTCGCGCAACCCGACAATGAGCCAGCGGTGGTGGGCGTAAACGTCGCGAAGATGTTGCAACTCCCCCCGGAGGCTAATGTCCCGCCCGCGTATGTACACTGGGTCGATCCGCCCGTGGTACCACAGGTCGTTCCGCTAGCAAGAGCAAAGCTGCTGGCATTCGTGCCACCCGGCGCGATGCTCGAGTAGGCAAAAGAGCCGCTGCCTGAGTTGGACATTATGGTGCAGCTCGTCGCCGATGTGCTTTCCACGGACTCGTCGCCAAATGAAATGCTGAGGGGCGAGAACCCAATGCTGCCGGAAGTGCCCGTACCGCTCAGGCCGACGGCTTGTGGGCTGCCCGTGGGGGTGTTGTCGGCAATGCTGATGGAGGCCGTGCGGGTTCCGGACGCAGTAGGGGCAAAGTCAACGTAGATGTAACAACTACTTCCAGCAGGAACCGACCCCGATCCAGTGTAGGTACACAGCGGCGTATTGGCCCCGCTCGTCAAGTTGAAGTCGCCGGCATTAGTGCCCGTCAGTGTAATCCCCGTTGTGTCCAAGGTGGCGTCGCCCGAGTTCGTCAGCAGGATAGCTTCCGCTGAGCTTGTAGTACCAACTGTCTGAGTGGGGAAAGTATAGCTCGAGGGGGAGAGGCTGACGGCCGAGCCGGTGCCGGTGCCGGTCAGGGTTATCGTCTGCGTTGTGGGATCCGCATTGTCGGTAATGGTGATGGAGGCAGTTTCCGAGGATAGCGTATGAGGCGTGAACGTTACATAAACCGTGCAACTCGAGCCGATGTTTACCGATCCTCCTGCTGCGCATGCACCCGAACCGGTGGTGAGGGCGAAGTCAGCAGCATTAGCACCCGTGGGGTTCGAAATGCTGGTGATGTTCAAGAAGGCGTTGCTCGGGGACGGGTTGCTCAGAACTATTGAACCCGTGGATGTCGTGGTCTCCGTGATGCTGCCAAAATTAATGGTGGCGGGTGAGGGAAGGCTGGCCTCGGGACCGTTGCCCGTGCCATTCAGGCTCACTGTCTGCGGGCTGCCGGCTGCGTTGTCCGTGATGGTCAACGTGGCCGTGAGCGAGCCCGGGGTAACGGGCGTGAATGTGACGGTAATGGTGCAGGAATTTCCCGCTGCAAGCGAACTTCCGCAGTTGCTGGTTTGAAAATCGCCGGCTCCGGTGCCGGTCACTGACATGCTCGCAATGCTCAGCGCCACGTTACCATTGTTGGTTAGCATAAGAGTGGAAGGCGTGGTCGTGGTGGTGCTTTGACCGAGGGTTTCGGCCGCTGAGGTTATGCTGGTAGTGGAAAGATTGGCGATTGGAGCGTTACCCGTCCCGCTCAGGCTGACCGTCTGCGGGCTGCCGGAGGCATTGTCCGCAACGCTGACCGACGACGTTTGATTCCCCTCCGCCGTGGGCGCGAACGTCGCATAGATCCCGCAACTTCCGCCCGCCGCCAACGTCTGGCCTGTGTAGGTGCATTGCCCACTGCCAGTCACAAGCGCAAATTCCGTCTTGTTTGAACTGGTGATGCTGCTAATCGTCATACTTGCGTTCCCGGTGTTGGAAAGGGTCGCGACAAGCTGGGCCGCGCTTGCCGAGGAATCAACGCTCTGGGCGGCAAAGGTATTCGACTGTGCTAAAAGGCTGGCGAATGGGCCGTTGCCCGTGCCCGAAATGGTAACGGTTTGCGGGCTGGTGGAGAGGTTGTCGGCCACGCTGATGGATGCGGTGACCGTGCCGGGGGCGGACGGCGTGAATTCCACGGTGACAGAGCAAGAGGCCCCACCCGGTGTCAGCGTGGCGTTCGTGCAGGTGGTGCTGACCAGGGTAAAGTTGGAGGAACCGCTGCCCGTCAGAGAGACACCCGTGATGGTGACACTCGATGAACTGCCCGTTGGACTCGATACGCTGACGATCTGAGGGGTACTTGCTGTACCGATCGTGCTGGAGAAACTCAGGCTGCTGGGGCTGAACTGGATGCCCTGGATCCCGGACCCCGATAAGCTTACCGTCTGCGGACTCCCGAGAGCATTGTCCGTAATGCTGATCGACGCCGTGTAAGTTACTACTGCCGTGGGGCTGAACGTCACATAGATCGTGCAAGTAGAGCCTGCGGTTAGAGTCCCTCCCGTGTATGGGCACACCACCCCCGTGCCGGTGACGAGATTAAAATTCGTGGAATTCGCCCCGGTCGGAGTGATGCTCGAAATGGTCATGGGCGAGTTTCCGTTGTTGGTGAGAGTAACACTCTGAGATCCACTGGTTGTTCCTACGTTTTGGCTGCTAAAAGCAATGCTACTGGTACTAAGGACGGCGACCGGGCCGGTTCCCGAGCCGGAAAGAGAAACGGTTTGCGTGCTGCCCGCAGAGTTGTTGCTGTTGTCGGTCACGACCAAGGAGGTGGAGACGCTGCCGGAAACCTGGGGACTGAACGTGACATTGATAGAGCAGCTATTGCCCGCTCCGAGGGAAGTGCCGCAATTGTTGGTCTCGGAGAAGTTGCCGTTGTTAGTTGAGGAAAAACCGATGCTGCTAATGGTCAGGGCGGAATTCCCCGTGTTACTCAGCGTGGCGGGTTGCGCCGCGCTCGTGGTGCCCAGGGTTTGGCTGGTGAACGTTAAGCTTCCAGGGCTTACACCCGCGACGGGACCGGTGCCAGTGCCGCTGAGGGACACGGTTTGCGTGCTGCCGGATACATTGTTGTTATTGTCCGTTATGGTCAATGAGGCTGAGCGAGTTCCCGTGGCCGTGGGGGTGAACGTCACACTAATCGTGCAACTTCCGCTTGCGGCCACCGAGCTGCCGCAGGTGTTCGTCTCCGCAAAATCGCCGGAATTGGTGCCCGTAGGCGCGATGCCGGTCACGGACAGCGCCGCGTTCCCCGTGTTGGTGAGGGTAACAGTTTGAGCCGCGCTCGTCGATCCAACCGCTTGGCTCGAGAAAGTGAGACCCGAAGGAAGTGAACCGAGAACGGGACCAACTCCTCCTCCGGTCAGGGACACGGTTTGCACGGTGCCGGCTACATCGTTGTTATTGTCCGTTATGGTCAATGAGGCTGTCCGCGTACCCGGGGCGGTAGGATCGAAAGTCACACTGATGGTGCAATTGCTTCCCACTGCCACAGACCCACCGCAGTTATTGGTCTGGGGAAAGTCGCTGGTGTTCCCACTGGTTACCCCAGGTCCACTGGTGATGGTCAAAGGTGCGGTCCCCGTGTTGGCAAGGGTAACCGTCTGCGCCGCCGTGGTCACACCCATAGGTTGGCTTGAAGAAAAAATGAGACTGAGGGTGCTCAGATTGCCGGTCGGAGCGCCGCCGGTGCCCGTGAGATTGATGGTTTGCGGGCTGCCCGCGAGATTGTCATTGATATTTATTGAGGCCGTAAAGGTCCCCGCCGTAGAAGTTGTAAACGTGACGCTAATCGTACAAGTGCCGGATGGAAGTAAGGTAGCGCCGGTGCACGAGGGAGAGGAAACTGCAAAGTCGCTGGGATTGGCGCCTGATGAACTGATGGTGCTAATAGCA
>JASHSC010000299.1 GCA_030036915.1 Terriglobia bacterium | reverse complement strand
AAAGCTCTTGACCGCGGAGTGGGACAAACTTAAGCGTTCCCGCATCCACTTCCGCCCGCGCAAATTCCTCCGGAAGCAGCGAAATGCCAATTCCGGCGGAGACATATTTCTTGATAATCTCAACGCTCGCCAGCTCCATGGAAATCTGCAGTGTCTTGCGATAGGACCTTAGGAGATCTTCGATCATTTTGCGTGTTCTTCCCGTCCTGGGAAGGAGCAGCGGATAATAGGAGAGTTCGGCGGGGGTAATGTCAGTTTTTGCGCACAGCGGATGGCCGGGGGGCAGGACAACCTTGAGCGCAGCCGAGAATATGGGCAGGATTTCCAATCCTTTTGTGTTGCGCGGGAGCGAGACGATGCCGATTTCGAGAATTCCGTCCTGAATCTTCTCCACGATCTTATGGCTGAAGTTTCTTTGGACATTTACTTGCACCTGGGGATAGATACGCCGAAAATTGGCCAGGGCGTTGGGGAGAACATAGAGAAAGGTTGCATCGTTGGCGCCGATGCGCAGGTTGCCGCGTGGATTCGCCTTCATCTGGCGAATAGCCTCCAGCGCTTCGGTTCGAAGCGCCAGCAGTTCCTCCGCGTAACGCTGGAGAGTGACGCCGGCCTCGGTGGGTTTTACCACCTTGGAGTCGCGATCGAAGAGCCTGCGGCCGAATTCCCTCTCCAAACGTTGAATCTGCTGGCTCAGCGTGGGCTGAGTTCGATAGAGCTGGGAGGCCGCGCGTGAAAAGTTTCGCAGACGGGCCACCGCCAGAAACCCTTCCAATTGGTCGAAGCTCATCTGATGACGGACGCGCGTTTGTTTAATCGTGCGCATGGCCGATTCATAAAGAGTGAGCCCCCCACCCTTTGCCAAAATACAGTGCGCCCTTTTCACCAAAATCCGCACATGACAATTGCGAGCATTAATATCCCAGCCTGACCTTACGGTGCACCCAAGCCAGAAAAGCCAGCCTACGACGAAGGCCGTGAAAAAAGCATAAACACATCATAAGGATTTCAATAAGAAACCATGGTGTTCTCTTATTTCGCGTATAACATCCAGCGTATCGCTTCGAAGCGCCCGCAGTTCCTCCGCATCTCGTTGAAGAGTGCTTAGGACAAGCCTCGCATCCTCTCGCAAAATGCCGTGCGCGTGCTTCATTACCGAATCCGCGCGTCATAACTGCGCGACATCCAGACTACATGAGGGACATTGGGAAGCGCGCGTAAATTCTTTTTTCCCCGACAATAGATTTTCCTGATGCCGCCGGCACGACCGAACCGGCAACAGGAGGTTCACAGAGAAAATCCTTTCTGCGTTTCTCTGTGCGCTCTGTGCTGGGGGTTCGTTCAAGACGGTTTCGAAAAGTTAAGATATACTCAGTCCCCTTGCCTGCGCATTCTTGCGTGCAGCAGCGCGAGAAATTCTCGTCATTTCACATGGGAGGTAATTCATCTTGCGCTACAGTCTGGCCATGCTGATCCTGTTTTTCGCTGCCTGTGTAGAGGCAGGCGGTGATGCTTTAATTCGCCTGGGCCTGCGCAGTCCTTCACACGTCCGAATGGGCCTCTTCTTCCTGCTCGGGGGCGTGATGTTAGCGCTTTACGGATACACGGTGAATGCCCCACCCTGGGATTTCGGCCGATTGATCGGCGTTTACGTGGCGTTCTTCTTCGTGCTGGCCCAAGTGATTTCCTGGCTCGGCTTCGGGCACAAACCTTCCGGCATGGTTCTGCTGGGTGGAGCGCTCATCGTGGCCGGCGGGTGCATCGTATCGATCGCCGGGTGAAGCGATGCTGGGCAAAAACGGAAAGACACCTCCCCAACATGTGAGTTCATTATCCTAAATTCACGCATTCCTTATGAACCGCTTATGCCTTCTTCATCCCCTCAAGCGTATTCTGAAGCTGCAAGCTTGACGGCCTCTTTCCCGAATCGCCCAGCACCATTGCCGGAGAGTCCGCCAGCGCAATGTCGCAGTCGCCTTTTACTGGAAGAGGGGATGCGTCGATGGACTTCAGAATCCTGGTGGTGGACGATGACGTGCAAATCCGCCGCGTCCTGCGCGCCACACTCACATCCGCACTATATGAAACGGACACTGCGGCCAGCGCCGAGGAAGCCCTGGAGATGATGAAGGACCGCAAGTACCATCTGGTTCTTCTGGATCTGAGCATGCCAGGAGTCGATGGGCTGGAATTATGCCGCATGCTTCGCGCCAACTCGGATTCGGAGATCATCATCCTCAGCGTGAAAAACATTGAGGCCGACGTCATTGCAGGGCTGGATGCGGGCGCGGACGATTATGTGGTCAAACCTTTCCGCATGCCGGAATTACTCGCGCGAATCCGTTCCGCCCTACGGCGCAGCACTTCGTCCTTTGAGTCAGGACCGTCCAAGCTCACTCTGGACGCCGTGGAAATCGACTTCCGCAACCGGCGCGTGACGGTGGCCGGCAAAGTTATACGCCTCACGCCCACGGAATTCGAGGTTCTCCACTATTTCGCCGCCCGGCCTGAAAAGGCTATTCCCCACGAAGAAATCCTCAGTGCCATCTGGGGGCCCGAGCACGCGGAGCATCACGAGTACCTCCGCGCGTTCATCAAACAACTCCGCAAGAAAATCGAGCGGGAGCCCGCCCGCCCCCGCTTCCTCATCACCGAGCCCTGGGTTGGTTACAAGCTGCAATTGAGTTGAAGTTTCGCTGTAGCGCGGCTGTCCCCAGCCGCGTCCAGATCACGGGTGGGGACACCCGCGCTACAGATGTGCGCTGCAACAAAAAAGCAAGCGGGGCAGAACGTTTCCGCTCTGCCCCGCTGCCTTACCTCTCGCCCGCTACTTCGAATTCAGCAAGCCCAAGACCGACGCTATTCAGAAGCGATCCTAGAAGTAAAACTTCAAAGCCAATTGCAAAATCCGCATGTCAAACGCCTGGGTGGTGTACGGGAACGTGCTGGAAGTAATGTTCGCGTTTCCCGGACTCGCCAGGTTGGTTTGAGAGGTCACTGACCATCCCGGGGGAACCAGGTTTGTCTTGTTGAACAGGTTAAAAGCCTCAAGACGGAATTCAAACTTCATCTGTTCTCTTACCGGGAAAAAACGGACGAGCGCCGCGTCAACATTGAAGAAGCCCGGACCCACCAGGGAGTTCCGTCCTTCATCCCCCAGGCTGCCGACAGGGGCCTCCGAGAATGACGCGGGATTCAGGATTTGTACGTAGCGAGTCGCCGCCGTGGAGTTGGTCGTGTTGTAGACGAACTGGTAAGGGCTACCGGACTCGATTGGCCGATCCGCCTCGACGCCGGTGCGAGAGTTATCCGTCGAACCCAACGTGCCGTAGAACCACAGGCCGCTGTGGGCAGTAACAATGGGAGAAAGCTGCCAGTTGCCCAGCAGGCGGTTGGTCCATGCCCCCTGGAATTTCGGCGAGCTCGCCACCAGTGAGGCATTGAAGTTCTGGTTCAGGTTCATGCCGCAATTTCCGTAGTCCAAGCCCGGGTTGGCGGGGCTCTCAAAGCTCGGCCCCGTCAATTCGCCCGTGAAGTCCGACAGGCTGAGGCAATGGGACCAGGTGTAATTTGAGAGCAGGGTGAAGTTCTGGCTGAAACGGTGGGTCACGCTGAGCAGCAGAGCATTGTAAGAGGCGTAGGAGCCCTCGAACTGCTGGGCGATCGTGGAATAGAAGCTGCCTGCGTTTCCGGTCACACCGTTGACGGTAACCGTCTTGTCCTCGAGGTAGAGAACGCGGCGCTGGTTGGTGTTGCTGGTGGTTGATGACCCTGTAAAGCCCGGAGGATTGTAAACGGCGGGGTCATCCTCAGTTCCTGCCCACAGGTGGACGGTGTGCGTCCCCAGATAGGACGCCGTCAGCAACCAGTTGTGAGGCAATTGGCGCTCAAAGCTCAAGCCCCATTCCTGCACGGAAGGCAGTTTGGAGTTCAGTTGGAAGTTGATATACACCCCTTCGGAATTCAGTCCGCCGAAATTGAAGCTCTTGGACGGCGGGAAAGGCAACGGGTAAGGATCCGTGGTGGCTGTGGCGCCCCAACCGTAGGGTGAGGTGAAGCCTGGCTCGCACCCACCCACGATCGTGCCCGTGGCGGTGGCGGTGCAACCGTTGGTTTCAGGAGTCAGAGAGTTGTTGCCTCCCCACGGATAGGCGTTGGCAAAACGGTCAGGATAAAACGTTTCGGGCAAGTCAAAAAAGATGCTGTAGGAACCGCGCAGCGTTTGCTTGCCGCTGCCCGTCATATCCCAGGCGAATCCGACGCGCGGCGAAAACAAATCAACCGCATTATAGGCATAACCCTTGGGAATCCCTGGGTCGCCGACAAAGAGCAGACCGTAGGGCGACTCCGTGTATTGAGTGCTCACTTGTCCCGCGGCAAAGGCCGTGGGAGAGAAATGGCTTCCCCGCCCGTAAATATCCGTCTCGGGAAGGTACGGCTCCCAGCGAACACCCGCGTGAACATTGAGGCGCGAATAGACGCGATAATCATCCTGCGCGTACCCGGCAATGTAATTCTGCCGCCAGTTCATCGCGGTCGCCATGCTCTGCTGGAACGAAGAGGGCGCGCCCATCAACAAATCCAGCAGCCCGTCGTTCGTCACCGCGCCGCTGAAAGTATAGACGCCGTTGCCGTCGAAGGCGCTGGGGGAATTCAGTTGATGGTGAATCCATTCGCCCCCGAACACGATCTGATGTTTGCCGTGAATCCAATCCACGTCGTCGTCGGCTTGCATGGTGTTGCGGTTGAAGTAGCCCGGGGCGCAGGTGCCACACCCTACGCTGAAGTAGCCGGTGATCGTGGTGTTAAGAAAGTGAGGAACCAATTGGAAGAGCGGTGAGCCGTCGGGATTCTCCACGCCGAAGGCGAGATTGTTAGGGACATTGTCCGCGGCTCCACGAGTATCCCGCAGGCGAGTCCAGGAAATGTGAGCCGTATTGACGATACCCTGTGAGAGCGACCAGGTGTGTCCGAGGACCATGGCTTGGGCGCGCTCCCAGTTGCCGTAGGTCGTGGTGGTCAGCAGACCCAGCGGACCTGACGGGTCATAAACGGGCACTTGGCGGAAATCCGAATCCATGTAGCGGCCGTAGAGGCTCTGCTTCGTGCTGATCGTGTAATCCACGCGCCCCACGAACATATCCTCATCCTGGGGCGTCGGGATGCCGTATGTAACCGCGCCGCAGCCGTTTTGAGATTGCGGCAACAGGGCGAGCATCTTCAGCGCCGAGGAGTTGAACATGGTGGTCGGAATGATGGGCGGCGGCGTGGAGGTATAAGTTGCGGTTGCCGAAGCCGCCCCAAAGGATGGACCTCCCAAGAAGGGATCGTAAAGCTGGCGATAATTCCCCGCCCCGGCCTTCGATACGCAGGCGCCGGACTCCAAAGTGTCAAAGTTTCCGTCCATCGCCGCGGCGGTGGGAATGAAACTGTTGGTGGTTCCAGGAGCGGTGCGGAGGCGAGTGCCCTGATAGGCGCCGAAGTAGAAAAGCTTGTCCTTCTTGATGGCCCCGCCCGCTGTTCCGCCAAACTGGTTGCGCCGCAGCGTGTCCTCGGCCGCAGCACCGAACAGGCGGGCATTGAAGTCGCCATTGCGGACGAATTCGAACAAATCTCCATGAAAGTTGTTTGTCCCGGATTTGGTCACGAAATTCGCCGTCGCGCCGGGATGGACTCCATAGCGCGCCGAAAGCCCGTTCATCTGCACGCTGAATTCCTCCAGGGCGTCGGGAATGGGCAACGGGAGATTAACGTTGGAAAACGGGTCGTTGTGGTCCGCGCCGTCCAGCAGGTAGTCCACGCCATTCCCTTCCCCGCCCTGCACCGAGATGCTGACCGAGCTGGAATAGTTCTTGCTGCCCGTCAAGTCCCCACCATTGGGGATGTAATTCGTGGCTGCCCCGGCTGCAACGATCAGTTGAGTGGGTAACCGCCCGTTCAGCGGCAGGTCATTGATCCTCTGCCGGTCGATCACTTCGGAAATTGATGTGTCTTGAGTCTGAACCATGGAGGCCCCGGCATTGACTTCCACGGATTGAGAGACGGTGCCGACCTTCATGCCGACGTCGAGAGCGACGTTGTCCCCCACTTGCAGGACGATTCCATTTTGGATGTAGCGCTCAAAACCGCTTGCCTTCACCGCAATGCTATAGGCGCCTACGGGAAGGTTTGACAGCACGTATTCGCCCGCCGAGCCGCTGATCGCCGTCCGGACGGTCCCCGTGTCAATTTGCGTGGCTTCAATGGTAGCGTTGGGAACTACGGCGCCGGTCTGGTCCGTCACGGTGCCATGGATTCTAGCGTTGTTGACCGCTTGACCGAGCGCGCCCACCGGGTAGATCAATCCCAGCCCGAAGGCCGTAAGCAGAAGGATTCCGATTCTTATCCTCACCGTTAATCTCCTCTCCGTTTTCCTGACCCGATTTTCGGAATTGGTCACTGTCTTGCGCACACGCAGCCTGTTCTGTTGAAACACACAAAATTCGCACCCCTGAAACCGCGCTTTTCGGCGGTCTCGTGTGTAAGCACACGGATGAAGCGTGAAAATCCAATTCGGGAAAAACTAGCTTCTATGACCCTTGACTCGACGATTCTCAGGTTCCCCTGACCCGGCTCACCTTTGGGCTTCAGGCCGCAAATAGGGGAAACGCAGTGAAGATGTCTGGCACTGTATCTGAAAATCGTTCCTCGTGTCAAGAAAATTTTCACTATATTTTGCGCTGTGGCCGGTACATGTAGCTTCCGATGTAATCATCCGCCAGCAAAGCCGGAGGCCTTGGCGGTGGCTGGCCCCTCAAGGGGGGCTGACCGCCACCGCCAAGGAACTCCTCACCCCAACTCCCCCTCCCCTCTTCCCTCTCCCCAGGGAAAAGGGGAGGGGGAGTTGGGGTGAGGAGTCTTTTCAATGGAAACTTCATCCGTTCGATTATCCTTAACCATACAAACGAGTTATGATGAGATTCAATCCACCCATTCAGGGTCACCGTGGCGTCCAGCCCAAAACCCGAAGGAGGTTAAGTTCCACTTGGTGAAATGGCCTAACGCCTCATAAAGGCGATAAAACCGCCAATGATCAGCGAAAATCTCTTGAAATATTTCAGTATTTGTCGTAAGCTTCCGCCACGATTTCAAGATTTGGATTCAGGAGAGTTGTTGCACTGGATGATGTTGATGAAGCTTGAGTACGAATGTTCCCAGAGAGCGTCTAGGTAGATTGTGGCGAAGAAAACGCCAAATTCTAAAGTCAGAATTCAGGACATTGCGCGCGCGGCGGGGCTGAGCAACGCTACGGTCTCGCGCGTGCTGAACGGAAGCGAGCGTGTCCGCGCCAGCCTGCACGAGCGCGTCATCAAGACCGCCTTAAAGCTGGGTTTCGACGTCGAGCGCCACAACGATTCACGCATCATCGCTTTCCTGCTCAGCAATCGCGCTGTTCTGCATCCTTTTCACTCCGCCGTGCTGGTTGGTGCGGAAGCACATTGCGCCGCCAATGACTTTGGCGTGCTCTTTCTGCCTCTGCAATACTCCCCCAAGGTCCAATGGGACCAGCTTCACATTCCCCGGCTTCTTCAGAATCGCCGCGTGGTGCGTGGCGTCATCGCCGCGGGAACCAATTCCCAGAACCTGCTGGACGCGCTCACGGACCGTCACCTGCCCACGGTCTGCCTGGGCAACAACATTGTGGGCGACTGGCGCAGCGACCAATACAGCGCGGTGTTCTTTGACGACATCGGCGGCGTGCAGGAGGCCACCACTTACCTTCAGTCCCTCGGTCACCGCGACATCTGGTACGTCGGCAATTGCCAATTCGCCTGGTTCGCGCGTCGCAGCCAGGGCTATCGCCGCGCCATGGAGGATGCTGGATTGCCGCCGCTGATTCGCGACTTGAACATTGATAATCCCGAGGACCTGGGCTACCTGGCCACGAAATCGATTCTGAGCGAGGGCCGGCCGATCACCGCGATCATGGCCGGTGACGACACCACAGCGCGCGGAGCTTATCGTGCGCTGGCCGACAATGGGTTGAGGGTTCCCGCCGACGTCAGCGTGATCGGTGTGAACGATACGATTGAAGCCTCGGCGCTCCTCCCTCCCCTCACCTCCGTGCGCGTCTTCACTGACCAACTCGGCAAGCAGATGGCCGAACTTCTCCTGAATCAGATCTCCCGCCTGGACGCGAAGCCGCAAGTGGTAACCCTCCCCACAAGACTGATTCGCCGGGAGTCGTGCGCTCCCGCCCCGCAAGGCGAACCGGTGGCCATGCGGGAAGAAGCTCGCACAGGGTGACCCACTCCGGCCGGAAGATGTTTCCCAACTCGCCTACTTCCTTTCAATCTCGATCGGCATCAGAAATACATGTGAGAGATCGTTCGAATCCCGCGGTATCCGTTCCGGATCGCGGTCGTAGAGAAGAACCAGGCGATTGGGCGCTACCTCCACCAGTCCGGTGTAAGACGACGTCTGCCATTTTGTGGTTTCGGACAAATAGTCGTTCGGGGTGATTTCGAAGGTTCCAATCTTCGCATCCGGCTCAGTTGCCCGGAGATTGTTCAGCCCGGCGATGTCAACGCTCTGCCAGTTTTCGCCTCGTGGGTCGGTGGAAAGCCACAAGTAAATTCCCGGCCGGCCGGTGGAAATCGCCAGAATCCCCGAAGAGGTGCGGATGACCTGCGGGTAGACGCTCCAGGCGGGGAGGACATCCGGGCGCGACCAGGTGCGCCCTTCGTCGTGACTATAGGCGCGCCGGAGATTCCATTTGCGCCCGCTGCCGACGCGGAAGACGGCCATCAGGTCACCATCGGTGAGGTGCACGATGTTCATTTCATCCGCACCTTCGTAGGACCGCTGTCCCATGAACGCCGGATCAGGACCCGCGATGGTGGAAAGATATCGCCACGTAAAGCCGCCGTCCTCGGAAGACACAATGAAGGCGTGTTCACCCTTCTCTCCTTTCTTTTGGCCGTAACCGGTGGCCAGCAGCTTGCCTCCCACTTCGAGCGCGTTGCCCGTGAGCACCAACCCCACGTGCCAGTTATCGCGCGGCTGCTGGCCGGGGAGAACGTCAACCGGCCAGGGCCAATCGAGCACGCGCACGCCGTCCGGCACGAACTCCATGCGCCCACCGCCGTGCTGGAAAAGGTAGTATGGGCCGACAAAGTTGTATCCATCGCCCTCGGTCCTTTCAAACAGCTCAGAGGGCACGGCCAACAGCGAATCATCGGGTTTGGAGATGAAAATCATGGGGATATGCTGCATCAACATGCTGTAACGGCGTCCCCAGTGCGCGCCGCTATCGGTCGAGATTTGATAGCCAGTCGAAAACACCGGGTTCGATTGCGCGTCGGAGTCAAGGGCGTAGGTGGCGATCAGCTCCCCGTTTGGAAACTTCGCCATGTCGGGAGTGAGGTGCGTGAAGGCGTGCTCCCACTCGTAACCCGGCCAACCCATTTTCCACCCGAGCTGAGCCGTAACCTGAACGGGCTCCCCCAGCCACACTCGCAGGCCTTGCAAATCGACGGGCTGCATGTTGGAGCGCGAAAACAGGCTTGAGCCGGTTGACTGACCGGTCTTACCGGGGGTCGCCCCTGCCGCGATCAACATAATACTCAACGCGGCTAGCACCCATTTGTGAATCGATCCTCGAATCATTCTGTCTCCTTGTTAGGAATTTTTCAGTCTGCCCTTCGCATTGGGTTGCAGTGGCGCTCAATGAGCGTCGAAATGCCCGTCGGCTGACGGACAAGCCCCGGCGACGGTCGATAGACCGCCGCTACAGCATTCAAACTGAGACTTCATTCGTCCCGCGTAGGTTGACAACGAGCGATGGGCACGTTACGTTGGTGATATGTCGACAAATGGAAATCAACATCTCTCTCTCACCGGCTTCTACTTTCTCGAGCGAAAAGCGCCGGGCAGGCCGGCGCTCGCGGATGTCGCCGGTTCCGTCCGGGCGCATCTTGACTGCCTGGGCGTCGCTGCTGACAAGCTGCGCGGCCGCACCATCGCGGTGGCAGTGGGCAGCCGCGGCATCGCCACTTTGCAGGTCATCGTTCGCACCGTATGCGATTGGCTGAAGGCGCACGGGGCCAAGCCTTTCGTTTTCCCCGCCATGGGCAGCCACGGAGGTGGCACGGCCGAGGGCCAGCGCCAGGTTCTGAGCGAATACGGGATTACGCTGGACGGGGTGGGCGTGGAGGTTCGGTCTGACATTGAGACCGTGCAGGTGGGAACCACTCCGCAGGGCTTCCCGGTGTTTGCAGACCGCAACGCTTGGAATTCCGACGGCATTGTGTTGGTGAGCCGCGTCAAGCCCCACTCGGATTTCGTGGGCCGGGTGGAAAGCGGCATGCTCAAGATGATGGCCATCGGGTTGGGCAAGCGCGAGGGCGCCGCCGAGGGGCACAAACAGTTCATCAAGTGCGGATTTGAGCCTACCATCCGTGCCGTATCTTCCAAGATCCTCGAAAGTGGAAAAGTGCTGTTGGGCGTTGCCATTGTGGAGAACGAATTGCACGAGACCGCCGACGTGCGCGCCGCGCTGTCGCAGAACATCGTCGAGGCGGAACATTCCGCCATTGCCTTGGCGCGCGAATTGATGCCCCGCCTGCCCTTCAACCGCATGGACCTGCTGATCGTCGATGAGATGGGCAAGAACATCAGTGGTGCCGGAATGGACTCCAAGGTTATCGGGCGCGCGCGCGGTGAGGCTCCAAGTACGGCTAATGGACCCAAGATCACCGTCATCTTCACGCGCGACCTTACCGAGGAAAGCGGTGGAAACGCCATCGGCGTGGGCAACGCCGACATCATTCACGAGCGCCTCTTCCGCAAGGTCGATCTTCAGAAGACCTACGTCAACTGCATGACCGCCTTGAACCCATTGGCCGGCCGGATCCCGATGCACTTGCTCACGGACCGCGGGGCCCTGGACTTTGCGCTCGGCCACCTCGGCAATCCCGACCCCGCCTCCCAGCGCTGCGTGTGGATTCAGAATACCCTGAACCTGAACCGCTTCGCCATTTCCCCGTTGCTGCGCAATGAGATTGACACGCCCCAGAACTGGCGCCTTTCTGAAAGCCAGTTCAGCGCCACGTTTGACAATTCCGGGGACCTGCGCTCGCCCTTCGCGAACGGAAATTAATTCCGTAATAAGTGGTAGCCATGGACAGTGCTTTCCTGTCCGGGGGCTTTTCCAATCGCGCCTGAAGAACCCACGGTCAGAACGGCACTGACCGTGGCTACCCGCTTCAAGCATTGCGAAACATTTCACCAAGCCATTGCGCGGCGTGGCCGTTCAGGGTATGTTACCTTGCGGTCGCGGGTTAGGGCCATCGCGAATCGGATCGCGCGGCCCAATCTTTGAAATTATCTCCAGGGAGAAGAACCATGAGCCTTTCGCGCAGACGGATGATGTACGGCCTGATGGGGTTGGCGGGGATGACGCGCAGCGTGACGTCGCTGCACGCGCATCATCACGGCGCATCCAGCGGCCGCCAGGCACCTCAGGCATTCATCGCTCCCCCCGGTGCGGTGGACGAAAAGGCTCCGGGCGTGACCGGCGAGGGCAATCTGAAATTCAAGTTGCTTTACACCGCCGACCACCTGCCCCCCGAGGCGCAGAAGGTGCTGGTGAAGGCTCACGGGGGATTTGCCGTTGACCGCCGCCATGGCAAGGAAGAGACTTATTTCGCCCTCCCCGGCGCCGGCATTCTGCGCATCAGCGCGGATTTGAAAACCATTGACCTGCTCGACACCACGGAGGAGATGCGCAGCGTCAACCTCCACGACACCAATATCTGGTACGCAAAGGACGGCACGCCCTTCCTGGTCCTCCCCGCCAATGGCGAGGGAAGAATCTACACCTCCACACTCGACGGCAAAATGGTGCACCGGCTCGACGCTCCCACGCCTGCGGTCAATTTCAAATCCGAGGAAGTTCAAAACTATTTTGTGAATAAAGGCAATTTTGCGCCAACCGCCGTGGAGTTCCTGGAAGGCAAATACTACGTCACCGATGGATACTGCAAGCTGGATACTGTGTTGACCGCCATGATAAGCACCGGCGAGAAATTCGAGGTGTCGTGGAACGCCGACCTGGCATTCGGCGGGCGCGGCGACGCCATCGGCAAATTCGGCACCGGGCACGGCATTACCAAACCACCCTGGACGGCTCGGCTGGACGTGGCCGACCGCCCGCACAACCGATTTGAGCGTTTCAGCCCCGAGGGTCAGTATCTCTCCCTCATGGAAACCCCCAAGGGTTCACTGCCCTGCGACATCAATTACCTGGACCACAAGTACAGCGTTGTCCCTGCCCTGGAAGGGCCCGACAAGAAAAAGGGCGCACCCATTTACGTGCTGGAAGGGGAAAAAATCGTTTCCACCGTCATGATTAAGGACGATCTGGGCTTGCCCAACTTCACGCACGTGCACAACGCCGCGATTCGCAAGATCGGGCACAAGTTCTACATCATGGCACTGGCGTGGAATCCGGGGGATTTCGCGATTTTGGAGCAGGTATAACACGGTGGCACGGGCATCCTGCCCGTGCCTGTTCGCGGTCATTCATGGCCGTCACGGACTGGAAGCCCGTGCCACGAGCTCGATCTTAGAAAGGTTCGTTCACCGGCGATTGCTGAAGAACATCTCCCACCACAAAGGGCACAGAGAACCACAGGGAGCGCTTCTCCGTGAGCCTCTGTGTCCTCTGTGGTGACAGCTTTTTTCGGCTACGACCGTGCACTTCTTCATCCATCTCATGCCCGACTCTTCTTATTGCTCGCTCAAAATTCCCGGAACCCAGCGCACGGCATTGTCATGATAAAGCTTGCGCAGTATTTCTTGCGGCAGCGCCAGCCCCTGATATTTCTTACCGTGATACTCCACCCATTCGTCCGTCGCGAAGTATCGCCAGTCGCGCAAATAGCGGTCCTCCCAGCGCGGAAGAGTTGAGGCAGGATCGTCCGCGGCTTGCAAGCCGTTGTCCGTGCCGTAGAGCACTCGGTCCTGATACTTGGTCAAAAAGGCGAGAACTTTCTCACGTGGCTGCATCATCAGGTATTGAACCCGCGCGGCGGTGTCCACCGCGAAGTTCGGGTAGCGGTCAAAGTGGCGGGCGACTTCATCCACATCGAGTTCCATACTCCCCAGGTGGCATCCCACCACGCGCAGGTCCGGATTCTGGGCCAGCAGACGATCGCGCGCAGCGAGAATGGTGGCCTGCGATGGGTGGTCGGGATGAAGGAACATGTACCACTCGGGATGCTGCTGGTAGTAATTGTAATCAGGGCCGCCTGGGTTAGGCGGCAGCCAGCACGAAGCGGGTTCGGCTAGATGAGCGAAAAGCGTGCGGTGGTGGGCAGCGATGTCGGAATAAATCGGCTCGAATACGGGATCATCCGCCATGATATAAGCTCCATCGCGCTTTGTCAGGTCCATGCCGATGGCTTTCCAGATTTTCACCGCCACGGCGCCTTCCGCGAAAGTTTCGTTGAGGACCTGAACGGAGCGGTCCGCGAAGCCGGGCTTTTCAAAATCCTGGGGATCGAACGTGGAGCACCACGCGACCCGGCCGGCGTCACTTCGCATGATCTCGCGCACCGTGTGATTGGGTCCTGCAGCTTCGTCGTAACCGCGGCCGTGTTGCGTCACCACGCAAATGTCCAGAATGTGGAGATTCAGGCGCTTGAGCATGGCCTGGAATGCCGGATCATTGCGGAATGCGTGCGCGTGTACATCGATGGGCGCGATGGCCGCGAAGCCTGCGAGGTCAGCCGAGAGTGAGGCACTCGTGTTTGCTTGTGTCGATATCTTTGCGCCGCTCGAACCGGCGATGAGTGCGAGAGCGATGACCGCAGCGGCAAACCCGGCGATGACTATCGAGGAGGGAGTGATTTTCATATGCTTGTTTATCCGTTGAGTTGCTTTTTTCAAGCTGTCACTTCTATCACGCAGGGTGAATCTTCGTCCAGCAGGATGCGGTGATAAATATTGCCTCCAAAACGAACTCACCACAGAGACCACAGAGGCTCACAGAGAAAATCCTCTGTGATTCTCCGTGTACTCTGTGGTGAGAACTTTTTGATTGCAAAAAGGTGCGGAACCACACTTTGAGTTGCAGCGAACCTCCACGCTGTGGTAAAGGTTTGTGCATTTTCAAAGGGAGACAACGGATGCCGACAAAATGGCGCTATCGTGGGATGACAGTTGGATACCTCGCCCTGGTGGTGATCTTCGCATTGATGCTGGTGGGAAAAGCTCCCGCGCAACAGGAGAATAGCTCCCCTGCTTATCTCAATACGTCCTTGCCGATTGAGCAGCGCGTTGATGACCTCATCTCGCGCATGACCCTTGAGGAAAAAGTCAGGCAGATGCAGCACACCGCGCCGGAAATTGCCCGGCTTGGCGTTCCATCTTACGACTGGTGGAGCGAAGCGCTGCACGGCGTGGCGCGCGCCGGATACGCCACGGTATTTCCGCAGGCCATCGGCATGGCGGCCACCTGGGATTACGACCTGATTCACACCGAAGGCGAGACGATCGCCACTGAGGCGCGCGCCAAGTACAACCAGGCGCAGCGCGAGGGCAACCACCGCATCTACTACGGCCTGGATTTCTGGTCGCCCAACATCAACATTTTCCGCGATCCGCGCTGGGGACGCGGCCAGGAAACTTACGGCGAGGATCCTTTTCTTACTGCGCGCCTGGGTGTTGCATTTGTGACCGGGATGCAGGGCAACGATCCGAAATACTTCAAGGTGATCGCCACGCCCAAGCATTACGCCGTGCACAGCGGCCCGGAGTCGCTTCGCCACAAGTTTGACGTGAACCCTTCTCCGCACGACCTGGAGGACACCTACCTGCCCGCCTTCCGCGCCACGGTGGTGGAGGGCCACGCCGATTCGGTGATGTGCGCCTATAACGCCATTGATGGTGCGCCCGCGTGCGCCAGCAAATTTCTGCTGCAAGACACCCTGCGCGCCGCATGGAAGTTCCAAGGTTATGTGACCTCCGACTGCGGCGCAGTGGGCGACATTACCGCCGGCCACAAATTCACTCCGGACAATGAGCATGGTTCCGCCGCGGCGGTGCTCGCCGGCACCGACACAACATGCGGCAACGAGTACGTGGACCTGGTCAAAGCCGTGAGCGACGGGTTAATCAAGGAAAGCGACATTGACGTATCGCTGAGACGCCTGTTCACAGCGCGATTCCGAATGGGCATGTTTGACCCGCCCGGGGCCGTGGCCTTCAACCAGATTCCTTTTTCCGAGAACGATTCGCTCCAGCATCACCAACTCTCCTTGCGCGCCGCACGGGAGTCGATTGTGTTGTTGAAGAACCAAAATGGGTTTCTACCGCTGAAGTCGAACATCAGGACTCTTGCCGTGATCGGGCCGAACGCCGAGTCCCTGGCCTCTCTTGAGGGGAATTACAACGGGACGCCGTTGAATCCGGTTTACCCGCTGGAGGGAATCCGCAAGTTGTTCGGTGGAAGAATGAAGATTCTCTACGCCCAGGGCTCACCCTACGTGGAAGAGTTGCCGGTGCCTGTGCCTTCCTCGGTGTTTCACCTTGCGGGTCCCGTGGCCGCTTTGGGATTGAAGGGCGAGTATTTTTCCAACACGGATTGTTCGGGCAAGCCGGTGATGGTTCGCACGGACGCGCAGATTCAATTTGATTGGGACGCCGCTGCGCCCGTGCCGGGCCTTTCCGCAAGGCATTTGCGGTGCGCTGGACGGGCACGCTGACTCCTCCCGGCCCTGGCGCTTACACGTTTGATGTGCCGACTTCGGGTTGGCATCCCGGCGGCGGCAAGATGGGTTTTAAGATTTCACTCGACGGCCATCAGGTTCTCGACACCGAGTTGGACGTCCCATCAAACTGG
>JASHSC010000298.1 GCA_030036915.1 Terriglobia bacterium | reverse complement strand
AGGCCTCAATTAGATCGTCCGGCACGCCATTTTTCAAATCGTCGGCGATGATTTTCTTGAGCTCCTGGATCAATTCATCCCCGCTTGCCCCCTTGGGAAAAACCGCCACCGCATAACCGAGGCTCGCTTCCGGCAAGGTGGCGAGTTCGAAGCCCGCGTCAAGCGCCTTGCCGTCCGGAACAAGTTGGTACAACGTGCCACGCTGACTGCTCAGGGCGTCCGCCAATAATTGTGTTGCGGCGTAGTCAGGGCTGTTCGACCCCGGCATGCGGAAGGAAACCACCGCAAGGCCATAAGGCAAGTCGGTGGGAAGCGCCAGAGCCTTGCCATGCACGCTTTCCAGGTTCACCTGCGGGCGCGCGGGCAGAGCCTTACGCGGAATCCCCCTAAAAAGCGATTTGACTTCGGCGAGAACCTGCTCCGGTTGCACGTCGCCGGCGATCACCAGAATGGCGTTGTTGGGAGCGTACCAGGCGCTGTAAAATTCGTGAAGCATTTTCCCTGTGGTTTTGTCAAAAGAAGGCCGCGAGCCCAGCGCGTCGTGAGCATAGGGCGTTCCCTGAAACATGGCTTCCAGCAACTGCGTGTAGAAAACATATTGCGGATTGGAAAGGTCCGCGGCGACCTCCTGCTCAATGGCGGGGCGCTCTTCCTTCCAAAGATCTTCGGCGTCGAGCGCGCCGCTCATGCGGATGGCTTCGACATGCAACGCGACATCAAGATCTTCCGCGGGAACTGTGAAGAAGTACTGCGTCACGGTCTGCTGCGTGTCGGCGTTGAAATTTCCGCCCATGGCGGCCGCGATATTTGCCAGTTGGTCCGCGGACAGGTCCGGGCTTCCGCGGAACATCATGTGTTCTTGGGCGTGCGCCGTGCCGGGAAATCCCTCCGGAGCTTCGTTTGAGCCCACCAGGTAGTTCATGACCGTGGTCGCCACGGGCGCCAGTGTGTCGCGAACTATCACCACTCGCAGGCCATTCTCCAAGGTTGCGCGAGTGACGTTGGACGATTCTTCGGGCCCAGGCATTGCGGGGTCGAGTCCGGTGCAAAACAAGAGCGCGACGGCGAAAAGTATCAGAATGATCCTTGCGAGGTCCGCGGGCCGGCGGAATGAGCGTAAACGCAGCATGAGATTCTCCCGATTCTGGAGTAGCCATAAACTTCGATGTCGCGGAGCATGGCCTCATCCAGATTACTCAATTCGCGCCGGATTGCATAGGGTTGAGGGGAGGAGTTAAGGGGAGGACCCCAATGCTCTTCCTAAAAAGCGCGCATCTCACCACAAATGCCAAATAAGAGCCAACACCGCAGACCTCCCGGGGGGTTAATTTGGGAGCGGGCGAAGGTGCGAAAGAAGTTTTTCGGGCGGCAGGGTATTCAGCACGCCCGATTTTTCCATCCAGCCGCGGCGCGCGGTCATGACGCCGTAGCGCATGAGCGCAAAATCCTTGGGATCGTGCGCATCGGTGGAGATGATGATCTTCATTCCGCGGTCGCGCGCCAGTTTCACGTGCCGATCGCTCAAATCCAGCCGCTCGGGGTTCCCGTTGAGCTCCAGAATGACACCGAACTTCTTTGCCGCGGCAAAAACTTTCTCAAGGTCAAACAGAAACGGATCGCGGCGCAGAATTTGCCTGCCGGTGGGATGGCCAAGAATTCGCACATAAGGATTTTCGAGCGCGCGCAGCAGGCGCGAAGTCATCTCATCCGCCGGCATGTTCATGCGTGAGTGGACGCTCACCAGCACGATATCAAACTGCTTGAGCAGGGCGTCGGAATAATCCAATTTGCCGTCGCCCAGGATGTCCACTTCCGTGCCCGCCCAGATTTCAATTCCCTTCACCTTCTTGCGGGCATCATGGATGCGGCGAATGTGCTCGGCGGCGCGTTTTTCATCCAGCCCGTTGGCGACGGTCACGGCCTTGGAGTGGTCAGTGATCAGGATGTACTTGTACCCGATTTGCTTTGCGGCACCGGCCATCTCCTCGATGCTGGCGTGGCCGTCCGATGCGGTGGTGTGCATCTGCAAATCGCCGTGAATATCTTTCAGCTCGACGAGCTTGGGGAGTTCGTTTTTCTCAACCGCCTCGATTTCACCGAGATTTTCGCGCAGCTCAGCGGGAATCCACTCAAGGCCGAGCTTCGCGAAAATCTCCTCCTCCGTGCGGCCGGCGAGAAGTTTTTCTCCATGAAAAAGACCGTACTCATTCAGCTTCCAGCCGCGGCGCTTGGCGATGTCGCGCATTGCCACGTTGTGTTCCTTCGAGCCGGTGAAGTAATGCAACGCCGCGCCATAAGCCGAGCGCTCAATCATCCTTACGTCAACTTGCAGGTCGTTCTTGAGCTTCACGCTAACCTTGTCTTCGCCCTTGGCCAGAATGGATGCGATGCCGGGGAATTTGACGAAATGGTCGGCGATGCTCGTGGGGTCTCGGCCGGTCACGAGCAAGTCCAGATCGCCTACGGTCTCGCGCCCGCGCCGAAGCGAGCCTGCCGGCGTGACCTCCTCAACGGTTTTCAGGTCGCGCAACCAAGCGGTGAGAACTTCAGCGGTCTCAAATGCCGTGTCCAGCCGGAATCGCCCCGCGGCACGGCGAAAGACCTCAATGGCTTTGAGAATATTTTCCTCAGATTTCTCGCTCATTCCCGGCAAATCGCGCAACCGCCCCTCTTTCGCGGCTGCTTCCAATTGGTCCACGCTGTGAATGTTGGCCTGCTTGTAGAACAGCCG
>JASHSC010000297.1 GCA_030036915.1 Terriglobia bacterium | reverse complement strand
ACCCAGCCCTCGGCCTTGCAGATGTCGCTTTCACCATAGAGCAGGCGGATGTCCCAGGTCCCCGGCGTGACTTGGGGTTCACGGGAAGCCCAATCGCTCATCTCCGCCTTTTGTTCTTCCGGATCGGATCCCGGCTTCCAGACTTCCAGGCGCGTGTTGTCGCTGACGTCGATAGGACCGTCGAGGTCAAGCACCTTGATCCGAATCAAACCCTTCGTCTGGTCGTCAGCCGCCTTGTCCAGCACCTTGGCTTTGACTTCTTTCACCGCTCCCGCAACCGTAATGGTAGTGTCCACGGCCGCCATGCTGGAGTCGCGGTCGGCCGGCTCCGGAATGCCCACCACACCGTCGGGTGGCCTCTCGGGAGGTGGCGGGCCCTCCGGTTTTTTGGAGCAGGCGGTGATCAGCGCCGTCGCCGTGAATAGGACGGCAAGAATCCGCAAATTAAACTTGTGCACGTGTGCTACCTCCGTTGGAAGAATGTTCCTGAGGAGCGAAACGCATCCCCGGGCGTGCCTCTACACCCAGCTAGAGGCTGCCCCCACAAAGTTTGAATGGAACTCGCCGCCGCAGCGGCATCGCTGAAACGCTGACAGTATCCCCCGCCATTCTTGTGGCGTCAAGTGGTTGCGCCCAGCGGTGATATCTCAGTTTGAATCTCAGGCGAGAGGCGCGAGCAGTAGAGATTCCCGCAATGCGTTGTAGCGGCGCTCCATGAGCGCCGTCGGCGGTCGATAGACCGCCGCTACAAAGCAAGCTAATCGGATGTGTAGACGATCTTTCCCCCGACGATGGTCATCACCACATGCGCGTCCTTGATTTGCGCGGTGGGAATCGCGAAGAGATCGTCCGAAAGCACTACCACATCGCCAAGCTTCCCCGGCGCGATGCTGCCTTTTTCGCTTTCCTGGAATGCCGCATAGGCGGAGCCTTCCGTATAGGCGCGCAACGCTTCCTCCACGGTGAGTCGCTGCTCGGGATACCAGCCGCCGGGATGCTTGCCGTCGAGAGTGGCGCGCGTGACCGCGGCATAAATTCCAAGGATCGGGCTGAGAGGCGCGACGGGCCAGTCGGAACCAAAAGCCAACGGCGCGCCCGCATCCAGCATTGAACGCCAAGCGTAACTCCACTTCACTCTCTCCGGCCCCAGGCGTTTTTCCGCCCAGCGGCCGTCGTCGATGGCGTGATACGGCTGCATGCTGGCGATGATTCCCATCTTTCCGAATCGTGCAAAATCCTTCGGTCGGAGATGCTGGGCGTGCTCGATGCGAAAGCGGTGCGCTGCGGAGTTGCTGCCGATCTTTTCATAAATATCGAGAATCTCAGCGTTGGCGCGGTCGCCGATGGCGTGGATGCAGATTTGCATATTCGCCCGATCCGCCCCGTGCGCTAGTGCCTCCATCTTGGCCGGCGGGTCCATAAGCGGCAGCGGAATGCCGCGGTTCGCGGGTTCGTCGGCAAATGGCTCGAACATCCAGGCAGTCGCTGAACCCAGCGAACCGTCTGCAAAACCTTTCACCGCGCCCAGCTTGATGAAGTCATCACCCATGTTGCGCGAAATTCCCACATCGAGCAGCTTCTCCCAACGCACAATGGGAACGATTTCGTAGAAACGGCAGGTGAGCCAGCCCTCCATCTCCGCTCGGCGCAGGAGTTGAATTTCGCCCGTAAAGCTGCCGTTCCAGGAATTCGCGTCAACGGTGATGGAGTGGACGGAGGTCAGGCCCGCGCGCGCCGCCTCCGCCAGCGCCGCGCGCAAAGCTTCGATGGTCTCGGCTTCGGAGGGCGGCGGAATTGCCTTGGTGATAAGGCTCTGCGCAGCGTCCTTGAAAATTCCCGTGGGTTCGCGCGTGGCCGGGTCACGCACGATGACGCCGCCCACCGGGTCGGGTGTGTCGCGGGTCACTCCAGCCAGCTTGAGGGCGAGGGAATTTGCCAGCGCGGCGTGCTCGTCATAGCGTACAAGAAAAATCGGATGATCGCCCGTGACCGCGTCCACCATCTGCCGCGTAGGCAATTTGGCGGAAGCCCACGACTGCTCGTCCCAGTTTCCGCCCTGCATCCAGCGCCCCGGCGCGAGCGATTTTGCCTTCTCACCAACGCGTCGAACAAATTCCTCTTCGCTGCGCGTGTCCTTCAGGTCAATGGAGAGGAGCTGGAAGCCGCCGATGATAAAGTGCGTGTGGCTGTCAATCATGCCCGGCACCGCCAGGCGGCCCTGCAGATCGATCACCCGGGTATTCGAGCCAAGATATCCCTGAATTCCCGCGTCGCTGCCCACCGCCAGAATGCGTTCGTTGGCAATCGCCACGGCCTGGGCAATTTTTGAAGGACTGGATTTAGCCCCCGGCCCTGAAGCCGGCTCGCCTGTCCAGATTTTTCCGTGCATCAAGACCAGATCCGCGCCGCGCTTGGAGCCATCGGGCGGCCGCGATGACGGATTTCCTCCCACTGCCATTGGTAATAGCATGAAGGTCCCCAAGACCAATACGAAGGTTGGTTTTTGCAAAGGCGATTAGACGCCTGTCACAAACGCGGGGTGTGTGCGAATGGTCATTTGCTCTCCGGGTGTCGCCGTACCTGGAAATTAGTATCAACCGCGCGTGTAGCGCTTCACCACGTTTCGCCGGAGCCCCTGCCTGAGCTCCGCGAGCGAATGCGGCTTCGGAGGGCCGTCGGGGAAGAGAGCGCGATGAGCATCTTCCCAAGTCTGTCGTCCGGCGGGTGACAAGAAGATTTTCCCCGCCTCGTCATGCCACTCAAGGAGCGAACCCGGACCAAAGCCCAGCCGGCGACACACCTCCGCGGGCACCAATATCTTCCCCTGCGAATTGATTTTCGACCGGGTCATCGGAATAGGATTATATACTCGGGTAGCGTAAAAGCTGATTCCGCATTGTGGCCTTGTCGGAAGGAGAAACTCCGATGAAAAAAATCCTGTTCCTGAGCGTTGCGCTCTTGTTGTCACGGGCTGTCCTTGCCCAAGTCGGCAGCGAGAACGGCATGCCGCGCCAGACCAGCTCAGGTTATCCGGCAGAGTGGCCCGAGGGGCCGGCGCCGGGCTCGGTTCCTTCCTGGGCCAAGTCCGGCACGATTCGCATTGCGCGCTGGGACGGCGGCCGCATCGAAACCGCCAAGGCCATTCTCTCCGGCTGGCCGGGATTCAATCCTCCGTACCCCGACAATCTCTACACCATGTCGAACTGGTACAACCTCGACACCATTCACCTGTTGCGCGACGCAGGAATCAATGTAGCATGGGTGACTTTCAGCAACGGATTTTCCATTCCCACCGAGCAAAATCATCGCGAGCAATTGCAGCGTTACATCGCCGAATGCCATCGCCAGGGAATTCACGTGATTGCGTATGAATCGGTGGCCAATATTTTCTGGGAGGACATGTTCCAGCAGGTTCCCGAATCAAAGGACTGGGTGCAGACGGGCGCGGACGGCAAGCCGGTTCCATATGGCTCTGGTGACTATTCGAAAATGGGGCGTGTCACACGCTACATGGCGGACCTGGCCAATCCTGGTTGGCGCGACTACCTGAAGAAGCGCGTTGACCTGGCCATCGACGCGGGTGCCGACGCGCTGATGTACGACAATAATTTCGGCGGTCATTTAGTGGACCTGTATCAGGATATTTACCGCTACGGCGCGGCGCGCAAGAAAGACTTCATGATCATGGGCAATTTCCATCAGAACAACTATGTGCTCAACCGCCTCACCAATTGCCTGACTACTGAGGATGGCGCGGAGCCCGGCGTGTATGAGGAAGCGCACCTTCAAGGCCGGCGAGGAAGACTCGACGCCAAGAACCTGGTTCCGGTCGATGGCGACCGTCTGGTGACCAACATCGGCCTGTTTCGGATTTACAACGCCTTGTCGAATGGCTGGAAGCCCATGCTGGTGGAGGATGGCGGGCGCGAAGTCGAAGTCCGTGAGACCACCCCTATGCGGCCGGAGCGCGCGCAACTGGCGCTTGCCGAGGCCATGAGTTTCGGCATCGGCATGGAAGTTTTCGTGGAGGGCGCCTTCGCGCGCGGCCTTTATGAAAACGATCCGGACACCATGGCCATCTGGCGCGCCATAGGAACCTATAACCGGTTTTTCGCCGCGAATGAGCAATACTACACAGGAACCACATCCCTTGCGCAGGTTGCCCTTGTGCTGGACGATCGCAGCGATAGCGTGGCGCTGCTTGACGGCTTGGCGGCCCGTCACGTGCTGTTTGATGTGCTCTATGAAAGCGACCTGAACGAGCAGAAGCTCGCGCACTACAAAGTCGTTGCTCTCCTGACCGCGCGGACCGCGCGGCAACGCGCTCTAACGGCACTTGAGAATTATCTGAATAGCGGCGGAAAAATCATCGCTGCAGGTGACGCAGCGACGCTTGATGAAAACGGGCAGAAGCGCACACCGCCGGAGTGGTTTGGCAAATCGTTGGGAAAGGGCGAATGTGCATTTTACGAGAAATCGCCGGCGCTGGATGACTTATCCAAGACTTTGCTCGATGCCGCCGGGCCTAGCCCGATCTCGATCGATGCTCCCGCGGGGGTCCTCTATAACATCACACACCAGCCGGCAACCGGGCGCACGATGATTCACTTCTTGAGCTACTCACTAAAACCTACCGGCGAAATTAAAGTCCGTGCGCTGGTTAACCCCGGCGGCGTCCGGTTGCTTTCGCCGGATGAGCCCATGACGGCGGCGGTTACCATTATGCCGAGAGGAGATAGGGAGCTGAAAGTTCCTTCTGTCCGAATCTATTCGATGCTGGTGCTTGAAAACCCAGTACCGAATTTGAAGGCAGTTGCGCATTGATGCTGGGGTAGGCGATCCCGACATAGGGCCGAGTCCGTCGGCTGAGGGATTCAGCCCTACAAAACAGAACGGCCGGCAGTTTTTGCTGCCGGCCGCCGAACCTTCAATCAGACTTCCAGCTTACCTGCCTCGTCCACCGTGGAAGTCACCGTGGAATCCACCGCGAGCAGGTGCCGCGCCGTGTGCGATTCCGCCGCGGAAGTTATTCGCCATGGGAGCGCGTCCCGCGTTCACCGGGCCGCGTGCCATGGGGCCAACAAATCCGGGGCGACCATTGAACCCCGGGCGACCATAGAATCCCGGACGACCGTGGAACCAAGGTCCGGCACCGATAAAGACTCCGCCGGAGAACCACTCCGGGCCGTAGTAACCGATAGGCGCGCACGCATACGGATAATAAGAATAATAGCCGTAGGCGCAGACCGGAGGCGCAGCCACGACGGCGGGCCCAACACCTATGCCGATGCCGAATGAAACCGGCGCCGCATGGGCTGCCGGAGCGGCCATCAATCCGATTCCCAGAACGCTTGCTAAAATTAGGTTTTTCATGACTCAATCCTCCTTGGGCTCTCTCAGCCCCTTACCAGGTACGCTTAGCTATAGGGCAAGAAGCATGCCAAACCAGAGACTTGAGCTCACCCCTGGTAAAGTCTTGCAAATCAATCGCTATGCAATGGCCAGCGAGGAATTGCGTTTGTGGACCAATTCAGCACTGAATGGTGGTTTTTGAGTAGGCGGTGCTTTTCGGCCACCGCAAACCCAAGAAACATCAGAAGATAACTATTGAGAAGTGACCAAAGGATAGCCTCGACAGAGGTAGCGTGAATTTCGTCGCGCGTTCAGGTTCGCCAGTTCTTCAGCACATCTTCCGGTTTGTTCGGAAAGCCGGTCACGCCGCGCGAGCGATCGAACTGATAAATTCGCCGAAGCGGCCGCGCCTCAAACGGAAACTCGCGGAGCGCCTCGCCGTTCATGGCCGCGCTCAATTCCGGCCGCGAGCACGCCGCCACGGCTCGACTATAATAGTGTTTCTTCATATCGCCGCGAGTTTCCGTCAGGTTGGTTATCTCGTTCGGATCGTCTCGCAGATTGAACAACTGCTCGCGCCCGCCGTTGGCCATGAAGATGTATTTCCAATCGCCGGAGCGCACCATCACCTTAAATTGCCGCGAACCGGGGTTGGAATAGTAGCCGAGCAACTCTTCGCGCTGCTGTGGCGCCCCAGCATTGAGTCCAAGCAGGTCGATTCCCTCGCGAAGCTGCTGATGCCCGGCCGCGCCCGTGACGATTCCAAAGATGTCCGTGTGCGAAGCCAGGCCATGGCGAAGTTGGCCGGCAGGAAGCTTGGCCGGCCAACTGACCAGGTAGGGTATGTGGCAAGAGGCTTCAAAATATGTCTCCTTTTGCCAGCCGTGATGATCCCCCAGGTGGTCGCCGTGATCGGCGAAGAAGCAGATCACGGTATTCTCCGCATCGCCGCGCCGCTCCACGGCCTCCAAAATCCGGCCGATGCACGAATCGATATAGGTAATCTCCCCGTAGTAGCGAGCTTTCAGCACGCGCGCGTGCGCCGGAACAATGTCCTCCGCCCAAATCGCATAATTCATGAAGGGGATCTGCTCATCCATGAAGTCCACCTTCAAGTCACCGACAATGGGGTTGGGCATGCGGTCCGGATCGTAGAGCCGATTGAACGGAATGGGCGGCGCGAACGGCGGATGCGGGCCGATGAATGACACGAAGCCGAAATACGGGTCGCCTTCCCGGCGATTGATCTGTTCAAGCGCCTGCGATGCGGCCCAGCCTTCCACGGTGACCTCAGCAGGCATCGGGCTCATCTGCGGCATGTAATACATTTCGGTGCGCTCGCCCATCAATTGTTCGATGAAATTGAACTCGGGGTGCTGGGTCGCGATCCAGGAAGCAAATGAGTCTCGTCGGCGCTGGTCGGGCGTGGCGTACAATTCCTCGCTGTGCAGATGCACGTCGAAGCCCAGCGGCTCGTCCCACGGCGAAGTGTGAAATTTGCCGATGCCGAAGGTCCGATAACCTAAGCTTTTCATCGTCTGCGCGAGATACGGCCCGCAGCGGCCGGTCATGGTCGGTGCTTGGTTAGGAGCTGGATGCGGCGCGCTGTTTCCGTAAACAGCCGTAGTCGGCGGTGCGCAGCCGGTTCGGATTGAGTACCGCGAGGGCACACAAACCGGGCACGGGGCGTAGGCATTGGTAAAGGTCAACCCGCGGTGCACCAGACGATCGAGATTGGGAGTGTAGATGTTCTTGTTTCCGAGTGTGGCGAAGGTATCAAAGCGCTGCTGATCGACCATTAGAATCAGAATGTTGGGCTGCGAGGACGTCTTCGCCACCTGCGGCGCACCCGCGCTGATTTTGCCGGCAGAGAATGAGGCGCCTGCCGCCGCTACAATTTTCAAGGCCGATCGCCGATTGAGCTTTTTCATATCCACTGGGCTTTCTGCGCTTTGAGGAATGCGTCCTTGACTTCCATGAATGTAGTTTAGCGAATTGAGGAGACGATTGTACAGGGCTGAGGCCCCGACTTGTAAATTTCGTGATTCAACATTCGAGCACGCAGGTTAGAATTGCGGCTTTAACGGGGGAAGCTTTGATGAACCGACATGAGTTTCTAAAGGCCGCGGCGGCCGGAGCGGCGTCGTTGCTGGCGCCGCGCTGGGCGTTGGGCGATGAGCCGACCGCGCCGCAAACATTCACTTACAAAACCGCCGGCGCGTGCGACATCAAGTTGGATGCTTACGGCTCTGACCCCAATGTCCGCAAGGCCGTGATCGTGAACATCCACGGCGGCGCGCTGATTATCGGCTCGCGCAAGGGTCCGATGAAGTGGTTGAATCCACAGAACGACCACGTGCTGATTTCCATTGACTATCGCCTGGCGCCCGAAACCAAATTGCCCGAAATCATCGGGGACGTGCAGGACGCTTTCCGCTGGATTCACAAGCAGGGGCCGCACCTGTTGAACATCGATTTATCCAAGCTGATCGTCGCGGGCGGGTCGGCGGGAGCTTACCTGACGCTCATGACGGGCTTTTGCATCAAGCCGCGCCCCAAGGCGCTGATTTCGCTTTCCGGTTATGGTGACATCGTGGGGCCGTGGTACAGCC
>JASHSC010000032.1 GCA_030036915.1 Terriglobia bacterium | reverse complement strand
TCAAGCGGGCGGCGCAAAGTGGAGATCGGCTTCAGGTAGCCGCGCACCACCAAATCCTGGCCATTGGTGATTCCGCCTTCCAGGCCCCCGGCGCGATTGCTCTTTCGCGTGAAGCGTGCCTGCGCGCGATCGTAACCAATCTCGTCGTGCACGCTCGATCCCATCGCCGCGGCGTTCGAAATGCCGCTGCCGATCTCCACCGCTTTGACGGCTTGAATCGACATCACCGCCTGGGCCAACTGACCGTCCAATCGCTCATCCCACTGCGCGCACGAGCCCAATCCGGGCGGCAGCCCCCGGGCGATAACCTCAAACGTGCCTCCCACGGTGTCGCGAGATTCCGTGGCGCGGTCTACAACTTCTTTCATCCGAGCCTCAACTGCCGCGTCCACGCACGCCAGCATGATGTCTTCACGGTCGCGCAGAGCAAGGACGGCCTCAAACGAAACCTGGTCATCGGTCAGAGTCTCTTCCCCAAGTGCCACCGTATGACTGGCGACTTCAACTCCAAAGCTCTTCAGAAGGATCTTGGCAAGGGCGCCGGCGGCCACGCGCGCCGCCGTTTCACGCGCGCTGGCGCGCTCCAGCACGTAGCGCGCCTCGCGAAAATTGTATTTCAGGCAACCGGCCAAATCGGCGTGGCCGGGTCGCGGCGGAGAGAGCGGCTTATACTTGGCGCGCGTTTCCGGGCGGTCCTCCACGGCCAATGCCTCTTTCCAGTTCTCCCAATCACGGTTCGCCACCAGAATGGCAATGGGCGAGCCGATGGTGTGCCCATGCCGGACGCCGGAGAGAAACTGCGCGCTGTCGGTTTCGATCTTCATGCGCCCGCCGCGACCGTAACCGCCCTGCCGGCGCTTCAGCTCGCGATTCACATAGTCAAAGTCGATTCGCAGCCCCGCGGGCAACCCCTCGAGGAGCGCCACCAATCCCTGACCATGCGACTCCCCAGCGGTTTGAAAACGCAGCATGTCTCTCCCTGGAAGGCATTCGTGAAAGGCGCCCTACGCTTGGGATTTTAGCGGAATCCGCGCGCGCGGTCAAAAATCCGGGGCAACCCCCACCTCGGAAATTTATGCGCATCCACGTTCCTTCTCGACTATAATTTTCCGACTGTTGATTCCTATGCGCTACCTGCTGCTCAGTGACATACATTCCAACCTGGAAGGCCTCTACACGTGTCTGGAACTTGCCGCCGGCAAATACGACCAGGCGGTTTGTCTGGGCGATCTCGTGGGGTACGGCCCGAATCCCAACGAAGTAGTCGACAAAATTCGCAACCTTTGCAAGGTGGTGATTCGCGGCAATCACGACAAGGCGTGCTGCGGCATTGACGACGCCGCCGAGTTCAATCCCTACGCCCGCATGGCGACGGACTGGACGCACCAGAACCTCACGCAACACAATCTGGATTACCTCCGCAGCCTTCCCATGGGTCCCGCGGTGATGAATGGATTCATCATGGTCCATGGCTCACCCAACGATGAGGACGAATACATTCTCGGACCCGCGCAAGCCCTTCCCCTGCTGCGCGGCCCGGAGGCGCAACTGGTTTGCTTCGGGCATACGCACCTGCAAGGCGGCTTTACGCTGAATTCGGAGGCGCGCTTTCACTCTGTCCACATTCCCCCCACTCCCGACGGGCTCACGCTCACCGTGCCGCTGGAAGACGGAACGCGTTACCTGATCAATCCAGGCTCGGTCGGCCAACCCCGCGACCGCGACTGGCGCGTCGGCTTCGCCATTCTCGATTTGGACCGGAAAGAAGTTGAGTACTACCGCACTCCCTACGAAGTGGCCAAGACCCAGGCCAAAATGGAAAAGGCCGGCCTGCCGCTGCCGCTCTACCGCAGGTTGGAACTCGGGCGATAGCCTAAAACTCCAAATAGACTGCCTTCGCACTCGGCGGGGCCTGATTCCAATCCACCGGCATGTGGCCAAAGGACACTCGGAAAGCACGCGTTTCGCCCGGCTGTAAGGGCGTTGAAAGCGGATGGGCATTCTCCCGCAGCACCACCTGATTCATGGTATCCACAAAATTCAGTTCCACTTCGAGACTTTGAACCGGCCTTGTTCCTTTATTGGTGATGTTGCCATCCAGGTACGTCACCGTATCGCCCAGATAATTGACCGCAGCGCTCATTCGCAAATCACTGAACGACAGGAAGGAAAGGTAGGCCTTCTGCTCCGCGCCCATGGGCGGGCGAGTTTCGCGTAAGGATGTGGGACGGGTAGCAGCGCGGTGTAGCTCGATCACCCACAGGGCAAGGAGCACTGCGAGCGCGCCCAGAACAATGAAGATGATGATGGGAGTGGAAACACCGCGCTCGTTCCGCGACATGGTCAGCCATTAGGTTCCGGCCACGGTCAGGCCGGAAATCAGCAGTGTGGGAGCGGCGATGGCGCTGCGAAACTCCAGGTCGTTGCCCACCATCTCGACGTGATTCAGCATGTCCGCCAGGTTTCCCGCCACCGTGACTTCTTCCACGGGAAAAGCAAACTCACCGTTTTCGATCCACATTCCCGAGGCGCCGCGCGAGTAATCCCCGGTCACCACGTTCACGCCGAAACCAATCAGGTCAGTGACGTAGAAGCCCGTCTTGACGGACTTGCGAATCTCCTCGGGAGTGTGTGGGCCCGCGACCAGGTAAAAATTCTTCGGCCCCACCGACGGCGGGCCGGAGACGCCGCGCGAAGCGTTTCCCGTGGTGCGCATTCCCAGCTTGCGGGCCGTGTAGGCATTCAGCAGGTAATTGCTCAGCACGCCCTTTTCGATCACCGGCATGATGGATGCAGCAACTCCCTCACCATCAAACGGCCGCGTTCCGAAACCGCCCGGACGCAGCCCGTCATCAAGGATGGTCACACGCTCGTTCGCCACCTTCTGGTTCAGTTTTCCGGTCAGGAACGATGCACTGCGATAAATGGCGTCGCCACGCACGGCTTCAAAGACGTGCCCCACGATGGTGGGCGCGGTTTCCGGATCGAAAATCACCGGCACCTGGCAGGTCGCCATTTTGCGCCCGCCCAGCTTGCGCAGCGTGCGCTCCGCCGCCTTGCGGCCCACCGACTCCGCACTTTCCAGGTCACTTCGCCGGCGCGATACCGAATACCAGTAGTCGCGCTGCATGCCGCCATCCTCCGCCACAGGAGCGACGGAGCCTGCGCAATAGGATGACCGGTAGCTGCCGACGAATCCGTCTGAATTCGCATACGCCCTGCGGCCCACGCTCGCCTCAAAATACGCGCCCTCGGAATTCTTGATGCGCGGGTCGGCATCGAGCGCCGCCCGTTCGGCGCGCCGGGCGTAATTGATGCGCTCCTCCGTCGAAAGCTGGCCGACGTCATCGGAGTAAATTCCCATGTCGCCCGGGAAACTGCCTTGAAGCGCGCGGTCCGGCAGGCCGGCGGCGGGATCTTCGGAAGTCACACGCGCCATCGCCAAAGTCCGCTGCACCAGCCGGTCAAGGGAGGCGGGCGAAAAATCACTTGAGAACGACGAAGCGCTACGCACGCCGAGCAGAATTCGAAGTCCAAGCGCCTTGGACTCGGCTTCCTTCAGTTTTTCAATCTCGCCCAGCCGCAGCGCCGTGGAAAATTCGTCCACCTCGTGGACGGTGACGTCCGCGGAAGTGGCCCCCGCGCGCATGGCGCGGCTCACCAGGTCGGAGGCGATTTCCTCAAGCTGTTTTTCCATGAGAGTTGCAGATCCCAATCCAGGGATTAATTGTTTGAGACAGGGTGGCGCGCCTGAATCCTAAATCCCGAATCCTCTAAGTAAACGACGTTCCCCCGCGCGGCGCCGTGCCGCCCACGGTCAGGCTGCTGACTTTGATGGTGGGAATGCCCACTCCCACGGGCACGCTTTGGCCGTCTTTGCCGCACGTGCCGATTCCCGGATCGAGCGCCAAATCGTTGCCCACAGCGGTGACGCGCGTCAGCACAGTGGGGCCATCGCCAATCAACGTGGCTCCCTTCACCGGGGCAGTCAGTTTGCCATCCTCAATCATGTAGGCTTCCGATGCGGAGAACACAAATTTGCCGTTGGTAATATCCACCTGCCCGCCGCCGAAATTCGCCGCAAACAAACCGTGTTTGACGGAGCGAATGATGTCACCGGGATCGTCATTCCCCGCCAGCATGTAAGTATTGGTCATGCGCGGCATGGGAATGTGCTCGTAACTTTCCCGCCGCCCGTTGCCGGTGCGCGTGGTTTTCAGAATGTCGGAGCTCAGCTTGTCCTGCAAATAAGCGCGCAGGATTCCGTTTTCGATCAGCACAGTCTTCTGCGTGGGCTCGCCTTCATCGTCCACATTCAGCGAGCCGCGTCGCGATGGGATGGTGCCGTCGTCCACCACGGTGCAGATGTCGGAAGCCACGCGCTGCCCCATCCGCCCGCTAAATGCCGAGATGCCCTTGCGGTTGAAGTCCGCTTCCAGGCCGTGCCCGATGGCCTCGTGCAGCAGAATGCCCGGCCAGCCGGGGCCCAGCACCACTTCCATTTCGCCCGCCGGAGCCTCACGCGCTTCCAGTTGCACAATGGCCTGCCGCGCAGCCTCCTTCGCGAAGTGCTCGGGCTCCTTGTCCCCCGAGAAAAACTCCAGGCCCACGCGCCCACCGCCGCCGTTCGAGCCGGACTGAAGCTTGCTGCCGTCCTGAGCGATGGTGAAAACGTTCATGCGCACCAGCGGTTGGAAATCCGTCACCACGCGTCCATCCGAGCCGGCAATCAGAACGTGGCGAATCTGGTCGCCGTAGGTGGCGCGCACCTGCTTGATGCGCGGGTCGTAAGCGCGCGCCGCAACATCGGCACGGACGGCGAGCGCCAGCTTTTCCGATAGTTCGCGGTCCGTTGAGGGCGTCGCTACAGGATAGAAATTGTGGTGCGAGTCGCGCGCGCTCAAACCCACGCTCGAAACGCGCGCCGGGCCGCTGGCAATTCGCGCCGCAATCTTGGCCGCCTTCAGGATTTTTTCCGGAGCCAGATCGTCCGTGTAGGCATACCCTGTCTGCTCACCCGCCACCACGCGGATGCCGCAGCCCATCGAGATGCCTTCCGTGGCCGTCTTCACCAGCGACTCATCGACGAGCAGCGAGGACATTGTGGTGTGCTCGAAGTAGAGGTCAGCGTATTCCCCGCCCTCGGAGAGCGCCGCAGCTAGATACTCTGAAAGATTTGCTTGTGTTAGGCCAAAGCGGTCAAAGAAGAATCGATCGGAATTGCCCATATCAATCAGGCCACCTCAATCGGTGCGCGCGAGCCAAACAACATCGACCCCGCACCGTGAATTCCAACGTAACATACGCTCTTGGATGTGTCAATTTTCGGAAACGGTATTTCTCATACTTCGTCTCAGCGCTTTCCCCCCACGCTCAATCGACTTCACTCAAAACCGCGATCCTTTGTTTTCAACAATATCCCCGGATGCACCTTCATTCTTAAGGTGCGCGAGCTAAAGACCAAGTAGGCTGTGGGCCGTAATTCCGGCGGCTGAGCGACTGGGCTTGCTTGAGCGAATTTAGCCAATTTTTCCTGTACTCTCCTGTCATGGAGCGTCCAAAAACCTGTAAATCGCGAAAAAGCGGTTCAAAACTGGCCAAAAAACCCGTTTTTTAGTGTGGCAATTTGTCACAGTTTGTTTGTTTTCAATAATATTCCAGGTTTGCTCGTATATTTTTTATTTACTCTTCGCGCTCGCAGCACGACGATTCGGCGCACACTGCGTACGTGAACTTTGTTTGCTGTTTCTGGAATTCCGCCTTTCTCCCTCATTTCCCCTTTGATCATCCGAATATCCCTAACCGTCGAACCGCACTTGATAATCTCATGACTATTAAACCGTTAATATACACCCACTGCCCAAATCCGTCAAGCAGAAATTGCCGATACCCTTACCAAGTGAGCTACTGCGGATTGACCACGTTTAAGGTTGCGAGCGCAGACAAACGGGGGCAGACTTATTCGGCGGCGCGCAACCGCGGCTTGGATCGCCGCGGGCGAAGGAAGCGGCCCCCGGAACGGAATATTCAGTGGCTTACTGGCAAGATCCAGACGCGGCAACCCTCAAGATTCCCACGGCGATCATCGCCGTGCAGTTTGCCGCCTCGCTTTGCATCGGGATGCTGGTAGGCATTGAGCGCGAATGGGCGAACAAGGAATTTGGCCTGCGCATGTTCGCGTTCGTTTGCGTGCTGGGAATGCTGAGCGCGCACATGCCCGTGGGGCTGGCGGTAGTGGCTTTTGCCGGTGTGTTGCTGCTCCTGGCGTCGAACGACGTACGGAATTTCATTAACTCCCGCCCGCCGGAACTCACCACCTCCGTGGCCGTGCTGCTGGTTTTTGTGGCCGGTTATCTGGTGGGCGTCGGGCACGTTTTCACTCCGGTGGCTTCCGCGGTTCTCATCACCATGCTGCTGACGTGGAAAGTGGAGCTGAAGAAATTTGCGGGCGGCCTGACGCTGGTGGAAATTCGCAGCGCGGTGCTGCTGGGGCTGCTGGGCTTCGTGATTTATCCCATCATGCCCAACAAGTTCATTGATCCCTGGCAGCTCATCAACCCGCGCTCCGCCTGGGTCATCGTGATCGTGATTGCGGGAATCGGATTTGTGAACTACGTCCTGCTGAAGCTCTACGGAACGCGCGGCGTTTACCTGAGCGGTTTTCTGGGAGGTCTGGTGAACAGCACGGCCGCGGCGGCCGAACTGGCGAGGCCATGTGGCGCTCCCGACACGCCCCTGGGAGTGGCCGTTGCCGCACTGCTGCTCACTATTCTGGCGATGTTCACACGCAACCTGGCGATTCTGGCGATTTTTGCCCCCGCCGCCGTGGCCTCCGCCGCAGCACCTCTGCTGGTAATGGTAATCGGTTCACTGATTCTTGTAGAGCGCTCACGGGCGCGCGGCAAGGACACCCCGGCGGAAATTCACGTCGAGCTGCCCGTCTCCATGCGCCACGTGCTGAACTTTGCGCTGCTCTTTCTGCTGATACAGGTAGCCTCCACGCTGGGGGTGCGCCACCTTGGCAAATTCGGTTTCCTGGGAATCAGCATCCTGGGCGGCCTCGTGAGCAGCGCCAGCACCTCCGCCGCAGCGGCGAACATGGTGGCCCAGGGGCAACTGGCTCCGGGACTGGCCGGAACAGGTGTGGTGCTGGCCTCCCTCACGAGCGCCCTCATCAACCTGCCTATCGTGCAACGCGAGGCGAAGAATCCTGCCCTCACGCGCCGCATCACCATCCTCACCGTGGAGTTGACCGTGATCGGAATCATCGTCATGCTGCTGCGCGAATACCACTGGCTATTGAAGTTTTAGAAGCGCATCCCAGACACACTTGTCTGCGCGCCGCCGTAACGCATCTCAGAGATTCGTTTTCCAGAAACTCTTTGGCATTCCTTCAGAACGACACGCGGGCATCAAGCTGAATCGTGCGTGCTCCAATGTCCCCCGTGGCTGCGCCCGCCCCTGCTACCGAAATATTGGTGTTGAGCTTGTCGAACGAGGGGTGGTTAAAAGTGTTGTAAAAATCGATGCGAAACTGCAGGTTGACGCGCTCTTTGATCGGGAACGTGCGCGAGACGGAGTTCTGCCAGTCGTTCAGACCGGGACCGAACAGCGATGCCCGCGGGCAGGTACCGAAAGTGTCGGGCGCAGCGATTTGGAACGCCGCGGGATTGTACCATTCGGCCACCGTCGGATCTGAAACGTAGGGGCTCGCGACTTTATTGCAGTACTGCGCCTGGTTGAACAGTCCGTCGGTGTTCGTCTGGGAGACATTGTACGGATATCCGATTTGAAACTGCGTGATGCCGGTCAACTTCCAATGTCCGATCACTTGGCTGAGCACGGGAACGCCGGTCACCAGTTTTCCTCCCGTGCCGATGGGCACGTCCCAAACGTAGGCGGCGGTAAAACGCTGGGGAATATCCAGCATGGAGATTCCATATTGCCCCGAGATGTCGTAAACATTCTGAATCGAAACCAAATCGGAGCGATTGGGTGCGCCGACGTCATCCATGGTCTTCGCCCAGGTGTAGGTAAAGATGGTCGAGTAACCGTGGGACCAATAATGTTGCAGCTTTGTCAGCAGCCCGTTGTAATTCGAAATGCCGGTTTGCGAAAGGTTGGTAACATTGAGGAATTGCGGGTAGGGGCGCAACGACTGTGCGTTGGCGACGCCGTTGCAACATCCCGAAGTGGGCACGATCTGATTCATGGGAAGGCTAACCAGTTCGTGCAGGCCCAAATTACCGACATAATCGATCTCCGCGAGCCAGCCCCTGAACTGATGTTGAACTCCTAAACTCCACTCCTGCAGGTAGGGGATGACGGGATTCTGGACCAGCCATTGCACGTTGGAAGTAGGTTTGGTCAGGCTGCTGACGATGTTGGGCTGGCCGGAAGCGTTGACGTTGAAGGCG
>JASHSC010000031.1 GCA_030036915.1 Terriglobia bacterium | reverse complement strand
AGAAACTTCCCGACCCACAAGCCGCCCGTATAGCGTGCTGCTCGGCTGGTCGGGAGGATGTGATTTGTGCCGATGCATTTGTCGCCGTAGGCGACGGTTGTTTCCGCGCCGATGAACAGCGACCCATAATTTCGCAGGTTGTGGAAGTAAAAATCGGGGTCCGCAGTTTGAATTTCAAGGTGCTCAGGTGCATATTCATCTGCCAGTGTCACAGCTTCCTCTTGACTCTTCGCAATGTAGATACGCCCATTGTCCCGCCAAGAGAGTGCCGCCACGTCCCGGGTGGGCAAAACGGCCAATTGTTCTTGAATCTCGCCGTTGCAGCGGCGCGCAAAATCCTCACTGAAGCAAATTAGCGCGACTCCGCTATTGGGATCATGCTCGGCCTGCCCCAGGAGATCACAGGCTACCAGTGCGGCGTCGGCGGAATCGTCTGCAATAACCATGATTTCCGTCGGACCCGCAAGAAGATCAATTCCGCATCGGCCGTAAAGCTGCCTCTTTGCCTCTGCTACGAACTTGTTCCCCGCCCCACAGAGCATATCGACAGGTTCAGCCACTCCCATTCCAAATGCCATTAATGCAAATGCGGGAACCCCACCGAGAATAAAGATCCGGTCAGCCCCTGCCTTTTTCATTGCGTTGACCGTTGCGGGGAAATACCCCCGGCCTTTGACTGGGGGCGTAAAGGCATACACGTTTTTCACGCCGGCGACCTTTGCGGGAATGATGCTCATCTGCGCCGACCCGAACATGGGATAACGCCCTCCCGGAATGTAGCAACCTACGGATCTTACAGGTATGTGCTTATGACCCAGGATGATGCCGGGGCGGGGTTCTACCTCAAGCTGTTTCAGGGGGCCAAGCTGCGCCTTTGCAAATGCTCGCACATTGGCTTGGCAAAAATCTGTGTCCTGAATTACCTGTGGCTCGACCTGAGCCATGGCCGCATTTATTTCGACCGGAGTGAGTTCGAAATCAGCGGGACACCACTCGTCGAACCGTTTGCTATACTCCCGAACCGCATCCATGCCTCGTTTTTCCAGATCAGCAAGCATTTTCGACACGATTTCCGTACACTCAGGATCACTTTGAAATAGTCGATGACCGCCCTCTTTGAACACCTGCATAAGTTGTTCCTGATTCGATTCCCTGCCCTGATGCCGGGGGACCTCTAAAGTTTACCCGGGTTAGCAACCGCCGCATAGGTGAAAAACCTACTAAAAACCGTCTGGGGCACCCAGTGTGCATCGCGATCACCCGATCCCAGTTTTGACCGAAAACCTGTAACTTCTTACCTGCCGTGTGTATTTCTTACATCAAAAAAACGATTTGAATGAAGGCGTACCCCTCGTGGAAACCAGAATAGCCAGGAAACCATTGACAATTGAACGGATTTACAGTGCCGGTTAATGTGTCCGAAAATTAACACAGCAAGCGCGTGCAGTGTCCCTAAGTCCTGTTTTTCGAGCACTAATTCGCCTTTTGACAATCAGGACTAGAAACGGCGGCGCTTGACCCGGTAACGCTCTGTTGGCTCTTTATAGCACTGAACGCCATCTACTAAGAAGTTCGGCACGTCATTTGCGTTTAAACCATCTATCAAGAACTGTTGCTTCTGACTCGCACACAGGGGCAGCCGCGATTTCGACTTGAGCTTTAACCACCCCAGGATGGCCGGGCACGTGTGTCTGCGCGCGCTCGTCTCGCCACCCTTTTGAAGTTATACCAGTGGGCCCCTGGAAGAACTAAAAATTTGCGTTGAGTTCACCCACGACCCGGGTTGGAGCTAAGGCATCCGTGTCGGTAAGCGGTAGGTTTTCCTTCCGCAGTAGTCTGCCTATTGCGGGTGAAAAAGGACGACTCTGCCTGGGTGCCCACTTCAATTGGGCCGAGGAGGAAAGCCATGCCCCGCACAATCTATTATGAACGCTCCAGCAAAAAACCCGGTATTATCCGCACCAAGAAACTGCATATTTTAATCATATCCCTCGCCATTTTCTTTTCCACCACCTCGGAGGGAAGCATGTCATCCCTGCCGGTGATCACCAGCGCAACTTCCGCAAGCGGTTCCGTAGGTACGACATTTTCCTATCAGATTACAGCGACGAATTCGCCACGGAGGTACTCTGCAACGGGCTTGCCTACAGGCGTTACATTGAACTCCCGAACGGGGCTGATGTCAGGAACCCCCTCAATGGCAGGAACGTACGAAGTTACGCTTGAGGCAACGAATCAGGACGGAACCGGGACCGCGACTCTGACGGCTGCGATTTCTGGATCAGCGCCCGTCATCAGCGCCGCCGCCGCAAGTGAGACGGTGGGAAGCGCCTTTTCATATCAGATCACCACTGTCAACTCCCCCACCAGCTACGGAGCGACAGCATTGCCGGCGGGCCTTGCGCTGAACAGCACAACGGGCTTGATTTCCGGTGCTCCCTCAGCGAGCGGAGCTTCATCCTTATTGGAGGGCGGCGGCATGTCCGCGCTGCCGGTCATTACTAGTGCGACTTCCGCAAGCGGTTCCGTGGGTGCGACATTTTCCTATCAGATTACGGCAACCAATTCACCATGGAGGTACGATGCAACGGGCTTGCCCACAGGTGTTGCATTGAACTCTAGAACGGGCTTGATATCTGGAACCCCCACAACAGCCGGATCGTACGCAATCACGCTTCAGGCAACGAACCGGCGCGGAACCGGCACGGCCAATCTGGCAGCCACAATTTCCGCCGGATCAGCGCCCGTCATTAGCAGCGCCGCCACCGCAAGCGGGACGGCGGGAAATGCCTTTTCATATCAGATCACCGCCAGCAACTCGCCCTCCAGTTACGGAGCGACGGGATTGCCCTCGGGCCTGTCAGTAAGCAGCACCACCGGCTTGATTTCCGGAACTCCCTCCGCATCGGGAACTTCAACAGTAACGCTGAGTGCGTCCAATAGCGCCGGCACAGGCACCGCCTCCCTGGCAATCACCATCGCAACACCTATTCCCACCATAACCAGCGCAACCACCGCAAGCGGGACGGCGGGATCTGCTTTTACGTATCAAATCACGGCCACAAATTCACCGACGAGCTACGGAGCGGCGGGATTGCCTGCGGGATTGTCAGTCAATAGCACAACGGGCCTCATCTCAGGGACACCATCCTCGGGGGGAAAGTCCACAATCACCTTGAGTGCAAGCAACAGCGGTGGGAGCGGGACTGCCTCGCTAACACTCACTATCAATTCTGCATCAACTTCATCCACATTCACCGTCTCGCCCACGACATTGGCTTTTGAAAATCAGCCAGTTACCACTACCAGTTCGGCGCAGGTTGCCACCGTAACCAATTCGGGAAGTTCGGCACAAACCCTTTCGAGCATTAGTTTGACGGGTACCAACGCCAGCGACTTTTCTGAGACCAACACCTGCGGAGCAGCATTGTCTGCCGGTGGATATTGCACGATTGCAATTCAATTTACACCTGCGGCGTTCGGGACGGGAACCGCCACTCTCAGTATCTCAGGCAACTCCGGCAGTAACCCCCAGACGGTGGCGCTTTCGGGCTCCGGAGCTCATGACGTAATCCTTACTTGGACGGGAAGTACGTCCTTCGGAATCGTTGGCTACAATATTTACCGAGGGACTACTTCCGGAGGGGAAGGTTCAAAACCACTGAATTCCTCCCCTATTTCAGGACTCACCTATGCTGACTCAAATGTGCAAGCGGGGCAGGAATACTTCTACTACATAACCACTGTGGGCGCGGGTGGAACGAGTCAGAGTCCCCCTTCGAGCGAAACTTCGGCTACAGTGCCTACCCAATGAGCGACCTAGAATTTTCAGAAGATTTGAAAACTTAGTGACAGCGCAAACCGTAGCGTGGGCATCTTTCCCGCGATCTCGGGAGTGTCTCGACGCAACCTTTCTTCGGCGGAGGGGTTCATATGGATAGGGTGCCCCCGCAGCGATCGCGCCCAGTCATCTGTGGATGGCGATTGGGCAGAGCGACTCTTTTGCGGGGACTCGAATTGAAAGGTAGTAAAATGGAGGCCGCAGCAGATCCACGGTGAAGGGTCTGAATGAAGTGGTTGAAAAATTTGACGGTGTCCAGAATGCGCACAATTCGTTTCTCATTCCTGCCGTTACTGCTGCTTGTAGGATTGAGCACCTTTCCTTTTCCCTCCCCGTTATCGGCAGACCAGTTGCCCGGCGAGGCACTCAACACTTTTCCTGCGGACACCCTTCAAGTGGCCTTCACCAATCTTGCGGATCTGCGCTCGCTCGCCAATTACACGGAAATCCGGCAGCGAATTTTGAGCCGCCAAATGCATGCTTTCGAGGAATTTCTGCGCCCGATGGGCATCGACCCCGATAAGGATATCGACGAGGTGATGCTGGGATGGCGCGGGGACCTGATGGGACCGTCAGGATATTTGGGGCTGGCAGCGGGGCGTTTTCAGCCCGACCTCATCCAAAAGTATTTTCAGCAGACTGGCCTTCCTGCCCGCCAATATAATGGCTTCAGCCTCTACGCATTCGGCTCCGGCACTGATCCCGACGATTTGTTTTTCACTTTTTTCGA
>JASHSC010000296.1 GCA_030036915.1 Terriglobia bacterium | reverse complement strand
GCGCGAGTACTCGAGTTGCTCCAGGACCTGAAGCGCTTCCTGCTTCAGTGTGGCGCTGGATTCCTGTTCGATGGAAAGCGGTTCCTCGCTGTGGGCGAGCGCGAACTTGGCCATCTTGCCGCGCAGCTCAATGATGATGCGCTCGGCGATCTTCGGCCCAACCGAGGGCAGTTCGCGCAGGAAGGCCGTGTCGCCGCACTCGATGGCGCGTGCAATCTCATTGATCGGCCGGACTAGGCACTTCAGCGCCTTCATGAAGCCCACGCCCGGTACGGTCGTGAACGTCTCAAAGAACTCGCGGTCGAGCGGATCGAGGAAGCCGATCAGTTTGGGAGTCATGTGGCTGCCCCCCAACCCGCCGTCGATGTAGTAGATGGTGTAGAACGTCAGTGGATTGCGGCGCTCGCCCGCCGGCGCGATGCGCAGCCGCGAAGCGATTCCGGAGGGCACGAAGATCTCATAGCACACCGCTTCCACACGCACCAGCAGCGAGTGGCGTTGAATGCGGTCGTAGAGGACTTCGCCGGTGATCTCGGAGATCATGCAGAAATCCTGAAACTGGAAATCGGAAACTGGAAACTACGAGCCGGAAACTGGAAATTGGAAATTGGAAACCGGACGCCTGCGCGCCCCCGCACGAGTGCGAGCTTCCAACTTCCAGCTTCCAGTTTCCAGTTTCCAGTTTCTGTCTTCCGCGACGGCGTGCCGCATCGCCATGTTGCCTGCGCGCGTGGCGTTCACGTAGCAGAGCGTAACGGCCAGTGCGTCCGCCACGTCGGGCGGGTGCGGCACGTGGTTCAGCGAGAAGTGGTGCTGCACGGCGCGCTGCACCTGGAGCTTCGAGGCGTTGCCGTTGCCGGTCACCGTCTGCTTCACGCGCTTGGCACTGAAGCTGAGCACGGGAATGCCTTCCAACTTGGCCGCGAGGCAGATCACGCCGCGCGCGTGGCCCATCAGAATCGCGGTGCGCGGGAAGTCGGCGTGGCTGTAGACTTCTTCGAGGCACATGGCCTGCGGTTTGAATTCGCGGATCACGGACTGAAGCTCGCGGAAAAGCGCTTCCAGGCGCGCAGGAAGGCTTCGGCTGGTGCTGGGCGGCAGGCGAATTACTCCCGCTTCCAGCAGCTTCACCTCGGCCCCGCGGCTGGCGATTACGCCGTAGCCGGTGATGTTCAAGCCGGGGTCGATGCCGATGACGCGAACCATTTCATGCGAGTCTGCGGCCATTCGCTTGGATTGTATCATCAGCGAAGGTGAGTCCGTTGTCCTTTGTCATTCGTCCTTAGTCACTTGCTACTGGTCATTAGTAAGGGAGATGAAGGGGTTGCTATGGACGTGTGGCAAATGACCAAGGACCAGTGACAAGGGACAACGGACATTCTTAACGTGGTGTCGAATCCGGCAATCCGCCGTCAACCGGAATGGTGGCGCCGGTGGTGGGAGTCTGGCGCGTGGCGAAGTAGAGCACGGCGCGCGCCACGTGGCGCGCGGTTACGGTGGCCTTCAGCAGGTTGCGCGAGCGGTAGTACTCTTCCAGGCCCTTCTCATCCAAGCCGCGCGCGCGCATGCGGTCGGGACCGACTTCCGCCCACAGGCCGCTGCGGCGCGCTCCGTGGGAAAAGACGGCGTCGGGCGCGACCATGTTGACGCGCACGCCGAGTTCGGCCATCTCCTGGCTGGCGATGCGCGCAAGCTGATGCGCCGCGGCCTTGGTGGCGCTGTAAGCCCCGAACTTCGCGCCCGGCATGAAGACGTTCTTGGTGGAAACCAGGATCACGTCGCCGCCCGTCGCTTGCAGGCGGAAGTGGCGGGCCGATTCGCGCAGCAACAGAAGCGTTCCCTCGGTGTTCACGCGCTCGGCGCGCTGGAAGGCGGCAAGCTCCATCTGTTCGAGCGGAGCGACGAGGGCGACCCCGGCGTTGATGATGACGAGATCGATTCCTCCCCAAGTCTTGATGACGGCTTCGAAGCCTTGCGTGACCGAATTGGGATTGGTGACGTCGAGCGGGGCGGTCATCACTCGGCCTGCGTACTGCTTGGTCAGTTCGGCGCCCAGGTTTTCGAGCGCGGCGCCAGGCAAGTCCGTGAGCGCGACGTGGCAGCCGTTCTCAAGGAGTCCTTCGGCGATGGCCGAACCAATCGCACCCGCTGCGCCGGTGACGACGGCAACTTCGCGGCCCAGTGGCGGCTCATCGCTTGTGAGCTTCAAATGCTGAAGGGTGAAGTACTCAACTTCGAAGAGGTGATCTTCCGAAAGGCCGCGATATGAACCCATAGCGGCGATGCGCGCCTTAGCGGCAAGCGTCTGCGCTGTGATGTCACGCGCGATGCGGGCGGCGCGAGCGTCCTTGCCCGCGCACAATGCTCCAAGGCCGGGCAGCAGCACAACGCGCGGCAGGGAATCGAAGGGCTTCATGCCGGGCGGCATCAGCGCGGCATTACGCGCGAGGTAGGCCTGGTAATCCGCCGTGTAGGCTTCGATGGCCTTCACAAGCTGCTCGCGCAAGTGCGCGGGGTTCGCGTAGTCGGGCGCGTCGACCCACATGGGCAAGGGCTTGGTGCGCACCAAATGGTCGGAAGTGAGCGTGGGCGTGAGCGCCAGCTCCTTGCCGCGGTCCGAGCCGAGGAAGTCGAGCACCGGCCGGTTCACCAGCGGCTGGAGGATCATGCGGCGATAGGGCTGATCGGCGTCGCCGCTCGGTTGCGCGAGCAGGCCGCGAACGATCGGAG
>JASHSC010000295.1 GCA_030036915.1 Terriglobia bacterium | reverse complement strand
AGAACTGGATCACCCTCAAGTTAATCGGTGTGCAATGCAACCGCACAGCCATCGGCGCGCGCGTGCGCGTAGTGACCGGAAATCACGCTCAAATCGACGAGGTTCATTCCGGCACGAGTGTGATGTCGCAGAGCGATCTACGCCTGCATTTCGGCCTCGGGTCATCGACGGTGGTGGACTTGATTGAGGTCAAGTGGCCCACTACCCAGAAGGTGGACCGATTTCAGAATATCCCCGCCAACCAGTTTCTTACCATCAAGGAAGGTGTGGGGATCATTAAACGCACGAAGCCTTGAGATATTCCCTCCTTGCATAAATCAGCAGATGCGATTCGGACAAGTCCTGCAAGGATGAATGCCGCGTCGTTGCCCCTTTCGCTTGGAGCCGGATATAATGATTTAACGAGGACGAATTCACAATGAGCGCATTCACAGAGTACCTGCATCCCAAGGACGAACTTCTCGCCACCATTGGACGAATCTATCAATATCGAATGACCACCACTTCCGGCGGGAATCTCTCGATTCGTGAGGAAAACGGCGACATCTGGATCACGCCGACCCGCGTTGACAAAGGCACGCTGCGACGCGAAGACATGGTCTGGGTAGGCAAGAACGGCAAGGTGGAGGGCCTGCATCCCCCCTCTTCCGAGCTTCCCCTGCATCAGGCCATTTATCGCGCCCGCCCGGATTTGCGCGGAATCGTACACGCACACCCGGTGGCGCTCGTGGCGTTCAGCGCCATCCATCAGGTCCCAAACACGTATCTTTTTGCCAAAGCCAAAGCGATTTGTGGAGAGGTGATGTTTGCGCCCTACGAGTTGCCCAGCAGCGAAGCACTGGGTACTTCCGTCGCCAGTCAATTTCTGGGGGGAAGCGACTGCTCGATTCTGGAAAACCACGGCGTGGCGACGGGAGGTACCAGCCTTGGAGACGCGTTTCAAAAGTTTGAAACACTGGAATTCGTCGGGCGCACTATTATCAAAGGCCGGCAATTGGGCGAAGTGCGGTTCCTGACTCCGCAGGAGATCGAACTTGCCAACCGGCGGCCAACGGCATACGGAACGTTCCAGCGGCAAGCTCCTTCCAGCCTGGAAAAGGATTTGCGCCGGAGGCTTTGCGAATTTGTGCGCCGCGCCTATCGCCAGCGCCTGTTCATCAGTACGCAGGGCAGCTTTTCCACGCGGCTTGATGAGTCGTCGTTCCTGGTCACTCCATTTCAGGTCGATCGGGGCACGCTGGACGCGGAGGAGATTGTTCTTATCAAGAATGGCCAATGCGAGGCCGGCAAGACTCCCAGCCGCGCCGCTGGCGATCACGAAGCCATCTACCGCCATCATCCCAAAATCAATACCCTAATCAACGCTTCGCCCATCAATGCCACCGCGTTCAGCGTGACGAATGCGCCGCTCGATTCGCGCACGATTCCGGAAAGCTACTGCCTGCTGCGCCAGGTGCAGCGCGTCGAGTTCGGCGTGCAGTATCATGACCACGAAGCCCTGGCCAAGCGCTGCTCGGTGGATCGGCCGGCTTTGATTTTGGAAAACGACGGCGTGCTGGTTTGCGGAGGAGACATCCTGGAGGCTTTCGATCGCCTCGAGGTGCTGGAATCCACCGCAGAAGCGCTGGTGGATTCGCGCTCGATCGGTGAGCTAGCGCCCATGCCGGAAAAGGCTTTGCGCGGGCTGGAAGTTACATTTTTGCAGACGTAGGGTAGCGCCGTCCGAAAACTCTCTACATTCGGGACGGGCAGCACGCCTGCGCTGGTTACGACTGCGGCCGGCGGGCCTTTACCTCCCCAAATCGATCCCGCTGCTTAACCCAGTTGGCAGTATCACGCGGCTGATAAACCGTGCACGGGAATGACGCCCCAATTGCGCGCCGTGCTTCCGGCAGATTCGCGAACACCCCATCCGCAATTGCCTGCACCAAGCCGTTTCCCAGGGCGGTCGCTTCCACGGGCCCTGCATGCACAGGAATACCGCACGCATTAGCCGTCCATGCGCACAGTGTGGCATTCAGCGATCCCCCGCCTACGATGTGCACACGCGCGAACCGCAATCCCATCAGATTCTGCAGGGTTTCGAGGACATCGACATAGGCAAATGCCAGGCTCTCCATAATGCAACGCGTGTACTCGCCGGGAGACTGCGGCGCAGGCTGGCCCGTGGCGTGGCAGAAGCCATCGACCTCTCTCATCATATTCGGCGGGTGGTGAAAGCCGATGAAATGCGGATCGATGAACCGCGCGAACGACGCAGCCGAGTGCGCGGACTCAACCAGCGCGGGAAAGTCCACGGGCACTCCGAGCCTGTTTAAATCATGCTGCAGGCGCTGCAGCAGCCAGAGGCCGTTCACGTTTTTAAGCAGGCGGATGGTGCCGTTCACACCGCCTTCGTTGGTCACATTGGCACGCAAGGCTTCACCGCTAAGCAGCGGCGCGGCGATTTCCATCCCCACCAGCGACCACGTTCCTGAGCTGATGTACGCCCACGGCTGACCATCTTCGATGGCGGGAACCGCTGCTATGGCGCTGGCGGTGTCGTGCTCGGCGCAAACGGCGACCTTGAGACGAGGAATTCCCATCTCGGTGGCCTGCTCTTCTTTAATGGTTCCGGCCGGCGAACCAGGCTCCACGATGGGAGCCATCAGGTGCAACGGCAGCTTGAGGCGCGCGAATAAGTCAGGGTTCCAATCGCGCGTGCGGGCGTCGAGCAGGTGGCTGGTGGAGGCGATGGTGTATTCCGCGCCAATATCGCCGCAAAAGATGTAGCGCAGCAGATCAGGCAGGAAGAGAAGGTGCGCGGCAGGCTCGAACATCCAGGCATGTGTCTGCTGCATCCGCACCAACTGGTAGATGCCGTTGACGCGCATGAACTGGATGCCCGTATACGCGTACAGCTCTTCATCGGGAATAACGGCGCGCACTTGGTCCATCACCTCATCGGAGCTGAAGTCGCGGTTCGAGAGCGGCAGACCCACGAGCGCACCGTCCGCTGTAACCAGGCCAAAGTCCGTTCCCCACGTGTCGATGGCCAGCGACTGGCATTGCGGCGCGATCTGATGCGCCTTGCAGATGCCCGCCTTCACCTCGTCAAGGATACGCGGGAAGTCCCAATAGTAATGGCCGTTGATCAATGTGGAATGGTTGGGAAAGCGGTGGGCCATGTCGATCTGAAGAGTACTTCCGTCGGTCTGGACAATCATTACTCGACCGCTGGAGGCGCCAAGATCGACGGCGTAATACGTGTGCCAGGCAGGACCGGAATGGACCAAGCGAGTCTCCCTGCGGCCTGAGGCTCTAACCCGCGGACTGCCCTCGCTGCTTGCCGCTCCGCGCGCGGCATTCCTTGATGGGATCGGCCGGCAGACCTCGCTCCAGCCGGCTGGTTTGCAGGATGGCGTTCGCCGGCGTGTCGAAGAATGCGTTCTTCAGGATCTGGTCGCCGCGCTCGGGATCAACCTTGGTCTGCGCATCCTTCCACGCCTGGCGGTCCACCGACAGCGCCAGCACATAGGCGCGCTGAATGTTATCGACCGCCTCGATCATCTCTTCCAGCGGGTCCTTCAGACAGTGGCTCTCGTCGATCATGAAGGCGACGTCGTCGATCGGCTGAAGCCCGGAAAGATCAGCCTCCACGAGCACATTAAAGATCCGGAAGAGCTGGAACGGATCGACAGAGCCGGTGGCGAGGTCATCATCAGCGTACTTCTTGTCGTTGAAGTGGAAGCCGCCGAGCTTGCCGAGCATTTGCAGGTTGGCGACGATCTGTTCGATGTTGGTGCCGAGGGGGTGGTGGCCCATATCGACCAGCACCTTGGCGCGATCGCCGAGCTTTTGGGCCAGCGCGTACGCCCATCCCCAGTCGGCAATGGCCGTGGCGTAGAATCCCGGCTCAAAAAACTTGTACTCGATGAAGATCTGCTGATTGCCGGTCAACGCCGCGTATAACTGCTGCAGCGACTCCTCCAGTAGCCGCCCCTGCTCGAAAATGGAGAGCTGCCCGGCCGAGTTGGTGCCGTCGTGCAGCCAGAGGCTGAAGTTCCGTGAGCCGAGCTTGCACATCATCTGCACGCAATCCAGATGGTGCTGAAGTGCAGCGCGACGCACTTCCGGAATCGGGTTGGTCAAACTTCCCCAGCGCAGGCGGTAGTCGAGCGGCGACTGGCGCGGATTGAAACTGTCGGAGTTGATCGCGCCGGCCGCGAGACCATTTGCGGAGAGCAGCTTCTGCAGCAAGTCGCAGTCCTCGCCGTCGCGCGGGATGGCCAGCGCCACGCTGGGAGTCGCGCCCGTTAGCTTATGGCAGAGGCCGGCAGCGGCAATGCGGCCCTCGATCGTCTGCGGCTCGGTGCCGTCGGTGTAGACTGCGAAGCGTGTGCCGGCCCGAGAGAAGCCCCACGAGGGCACCTCGATTTTGAGGGCAGCGAGCTTTCTCTTCACCTCATTGATGTCAACACCCCGGCTCTTCAAGAGCTTTTCAGCAACGCCGTACTGCTGCTCGCGAAGCGATTCCTGAACCTCCTCAAACATGCGAACCTCCAATCCGATTGTCAGTGGTAAGCGGCTGTTGGCCAGTGGTACGCTCCACGCTTTCCTGAATAACCCATCACTAAACTCCAGCCGCCGCTCTGATTATCCACCGCGCGCAATTACAAAGATCGCCACCACCAGCACCCCAATGCCGGAGAGCGAGTATGCGTAGGCGCGGCGACTGGCGCCGGTCCACTCGCCCGTCAAAGCGCCCCAGAAGTTGGCGATGATGATATTCGAAGCGATGAACAGAGGCCACCCAAGTGCCGGTCCCAGGCTGCCCAGCTCCGTCGCGCCCATGCCGTACGCGGCAATGCCCCCAAACCACAGGAACCCCATCAGCAGCGCCAGCAACCAGTACCGCGTCGATGCCCCGGAATTGCGATAGTGGTTGAACGTCTTGTTTTTGATAAGCAGGTACACGGAATATCCGGCATTGGCGCAGAAGCCGGCCACCAATGCCACTGCCCAGATGGAATAGCTGGCCATCGAAAACGGCGCCCCTGCGGCAAGGCTCAGGTCCTGCAGGCGCTTGCCGAAGACAAAGCTGAAGTTCAGCATGGGCGAAAAGATTCCGGAGAGGACGCAAATGATGAAACCAAGAATGAATCCGCCACCTACAGCAGTGGCGGCGGAAGATGCAGGAGCCGCCTGCTTATCCTTGTCGCGGTGATGCCCCGCCACGGCGCAGAAAATTGTCCCGACGATAACCAGCCCGATGCCCGCCAGCAGCGCTCGTCCTTGTGGCTCAAAGAATTGGCTTGGATTATTGACCAGGACGGGGATGATGGCTCCCACGGAAGCCGTGATGCCCAGAATGATTCCGAAGGCGAGCGCCATTCCGACCTTCGCCACACCGAGGCCGAAGAAGACGGACCCGATGCCCCACCCGAGGCCGAAAATGAACACCAAGAATAGAGTAATCCACGGCGTCTCATGCAGAACGCTGAATAGGTGCGGAATGGTGATAAGCGCCAGCACCCAAGGAAGCACGATGGTGCCGAAGAACGAATAGGCTAACCAGGTATTCTCCCACTGCCACAAGGGCATCTTCTTGACCGGCGCATAAAAGCTGCCGTTTAGCAGGCCCCCGAGTAAAGCCAGGGAGATGCCCCAACCAAAGTGCGTGCCCATGGAATCTCGCCCCCGCTTTGCCACGGACTTCCCGCCGGCGCCTTTGCCGGTGAGCGAACGCCCATTCTTATGCGCGGCTGGGATGACCGTGGCACGATTGCTGCTTTATCCTTGATACCGGATGTAGACGGTCTTGCGTTGCAGGTACTCTTCCAATCCGTACTTGCCATCGTCGCCGCCCACCCCGCTTTGCTTCCAGCCGGTATGGAAGCCGTGAATCGACTCGCCTGGTCCGCGATTGATGTAAAGCTCGCCCACTTCCATGTCACGAACGGCGCGCAGAATGCGGTTCATGTCGTTGGTAAAAAGATACGCTGCCAAACCGTAGCGCGAGTCGTTGGCCAGCGTTAGGCCCTCGTCAAAGTCGTTAAATTCCATCACGGGAATCACCGGTCCGAAGACTTCCTCCTGCATAATGCTCATGTTTTGGCGGACGTTGGTGATGATGGTCGGCTCGTACCAATAGCCGTTCTTGAAGGCCTCGCCGCTGGGACGTTTGCCTCCGATGATAATTTCCGCGCCGCTCTTACGCGCGTCGTCCACGTAACGCTCGACTTTCTCCAGTTCGGGTTTGTTCACCTTCGGGCCCAGCGTTACACCGGATTCCAGTGGATTTCCAACCTTCAGCTTCTTCACTTCTTCAATGAAACGAGAAAGGAATTTGTCCGCGATGCGTTTGTGGACGTAGGTGCGCTCATTGCAGATGCACACCTGACCGCAATTCAAGAAGCGCGAGAAGACGGCTGTCTTGACGGCGGATTCGAGGTCGGCGTCGTCCATCACGATGAATGGCGCTTTGCCACCCATCTCGAGGGATACAACTTTCACCGTGTCCGCAGCCAGGCGCATGATGTGCTTGCCGGTTTCAACGCTGCCAGTAAACGTGACCAGGCGCGGAATGCGGCTCTTTACCAGCGCTTCACCCACCACTTCGCCTGCGCCCGTCAATACGCTGAAGACGCCTTCGGGAACGCCCGCTTCCTGTGCCAGTTTCGCCATTTCCAACGCGGACAGCGGCGTATCTTCATGCGGCTTCAAAACCAGTGCATTGCCAGCGATCAAGGCGGGAGCGGCCTTGCGCAGCGTCAGTGCAGAGGGGTAATTCCACGGAATGATTCCGACCACTACTCCCACAGGCTGGGGGACAATCCAAAGCTGTTCGTTAGGTTTGTCCGCGGAGACGATGTCACCTTCAATGCGGCGATCGAATTCGGCGTAGTATTCCAGCCAGCTCCGGCCAAAGTCGATTTCGCCCTGTGCTTCCCTGAGCGGCTTGCCTTCCTCCTGGGAAAGAATCTGCGCCAGGTGCGACTTGTTCTTGTTCACCAGCGCGGCCCACCGTCGCAGAATGTTCCCGCGCTCCACGCCCGTGCGTCGCCCCCACGGGCGCTGCGCCTTGGCCGCGGCCGCCAGCGCCCGCTCGGCATC
>JASHSC010000294.1 GCA_030036915.1 Terriglobia bacterium | reverse complement strand
TCAATCCCTTCGGCGAACACGATTTCTACAACGACCCGAAGCGCGATGGAAGCGTCACGATTGCTATAGGGGATTCCCTGACGCTCCGTTACCGCGTGCTGATCCACCACGGAGACGCGGCGGAGGCCCATGTGGCGGAAGCCTACAATCAATATGCCGGGGGAAAATAAAGACCGTGACCAGTGGTTAGTGGCGAGTGGCTAAGTTGGCCACACAAAATAATGCACATAATCCCTGTCCAGGGACATGGGTAGCCACGGTCAGGGTTTTTCTGACCGTGGGTTCGCGAGACAAGCCCACGGCGTGCCGCATAATGAAGCGCGTTATTTTGTGTGGCCAACTTAGCTAGGATCTGTCTTTTGCTAACCACTCGCCACTGCCCTCAAGAGGTGCATATGAATCGACTCATCAAAGCCCACCAAAATGGTAAATTTCAGCAAGTGATTGCTCCCGGGACCATGCGATTTCTTGATTTCGGCACCTTGAAGTTGGAAAAGGGTGAGCGCCACTCGCTTGAAACCAGCAGCCGGGAATACGTAATCGATATCTTCTCCGGCGCTTTGACCTTTTCGATCAGCACGGTGGGGCGCCAAAAGCAAATTTACACCAGCATCGGAAAACGCTCAGACGTTTTTTCGGGACCACCGGCGATGTGCTACATTCCCCCCAAATCACAACTCGAAATCAAGGCGGAGTCCGCCGCGGACCTGGGAATTTTCTCCGCGCCCTCGAGCATTCAGGCGCCCTCCGCGGTTTTGGAGGGGTCAACGGTAATCACCAATCACGTAGGCCGCGAAAATTGGCAGCGAACGGTCTATTCGGCCCTGGCTGAGAATGTTCCCGCGGAGCGCCTGCTGGCCGGTGAGACGTTGAATCCCCCCGGCAACTGGTCAAGCTTCCCCCCTCACAAACACGACAAACCCAACCCGCCGCAGGAAGCCGTGCTCGAAGAGGTCTACTATTTCCGCGTCAAGCCTGCCCAGGGTTTTGGATTTATCTGGACATACACGGCGCCGGGCGACCCCGCGGGATTTTCTGACGTCTTCGTCGTTCAGGATGGCGACACCGTCCTTCTGCCCAAGGGATATCACCCGGTCGTGGGAGCTCCCGGCTACCAACTGCAATACACCTGGGTGCTGGCAGGCGAAGAACGGCGCTACGGCGCTTGGGCGGACGACCCCAACCACAGTTGGGTGAAGAATGCATAAATACCGATGGCGAGTTTGTGCCCTCCTCTTCTTCGCCACCACCATTAATTACATCGACCGCCAGGTCTTGGGGCTTCTCGCCCCCCTCTTGCAATCCAACATCGGGTTCAACGAAATCCAATACGGCTACATCGTAACGGCCTTTCAGGCAGCCTACGCCCTCGGCCTGCTGACCATGGGGTCGATTGTGGACCGCATAGGCACCAAGCTGGGTTACGCTCTGGCCATTGCCATCTGGAGTCTCTCCGCCATGGGGCACGCGCTGGTGCACTCAGCGCTGGGGTTTGGTGCGGCGCGCTTTGCCTTGGGATTTGGCGAGTCGGGCAGTTTTCCGGCTGCCATCAAGGCCGTTGCGGAATGGTTTCCGAAAAAAGAGCGGGCGCTGGCCACGGGCCTCTTCAATAGCGGCACCAACGTGGGAGCCACGCTTGCCCCTATCGCTGTGCCCTGGGTGGCGGTTCATTATGGCTGGCGCTACGCCTTTCTCTTGACCGGCACTTTCAGCGCGATATGGCTGGCCTGCTGGCTTGGGTTCTATCGCCTGCCGCAAGATCACCCTCGCATCTCCAAGGCCGAGCTCGATTATATTTTGAGCGACCCGCCCGAGCCGACCGCCAAAGTGAAATGGTCCAAGCTTCTCGGTTACCCGCAGACCTGGGCGTTCCTGCTGGGGAAATCGCTTACGGACCCCATCTGGTGGTTCTATCTTTTCTGGCTCCCCAAGTTCCTGGTGACCGAACATCACCTCACGCTGACGGGGGTGGCGCTGCCCATCGTAGTGGTCTATAACTCTGCCACGGCGGGAAGCGTGTTGGGTGGGTGGCTGCCGGCAAAGTTTTTGGCGCAGGGGTGGACGGTCAATCGCGCCAGGAAGGTCTCATTGCTCATTTGCGCGCTTTGTGTAATCCCAGTCATAATCGCCACTCGAGTTCACGCCTTATGGGGGGCCGTGGCCGTCATCAGCCTGGCCTGCGCGGCCCATCAGGGATTTTCCGCAAACTTATTCACGCTCGCTTCCGACATGTTTCCGCGCCGCGCTGTGGCATCCGTTGTGGGAATCGGAGGTTGCGGCGGGGCCGTGGGAGGGATGTTCATCGCCACTTTCACCGGCTGGCTGCTTCAACTCACCGGATCTTACCTGCCCGTATTCATTATTGCCGGCTCGGTTTACGTCGTCGCCCTGGGGCTGATTCAAATGCTAGCGCCCAGGCTTCTGCCGGCTGAGCTTGCCTAACCGAGCGGCATGGAACCTCAGATTCATCCCTAAGCGGCGCTTTCCCGATATTGCCCGCCGTCTCTCCGCGTATGTCCCCGCACGTACCGCAATAGTTCCAGGGGGTGAATCGGCTTCTTCAGGTAATCGAGCGCCCCCATCTGCATGGCTTCCAGGCTGCATGCCATATCCAGGAATCGCGTCAGCACCAGAACCGGCCGGTGGCGATCCAATTGAATCGCCCGGCTCAACACTCGTCGTCCTTCAAAGGCCTGCGAGCCCTGGCTCACCACCACGAAGTCGAAAGGAATTTTTTCGAGGCAACAGATGCCCGCTTCATATGTCGTGCAACTAAAAACCTCATATCCCTGACCTTCCAGAATTAACCGCAGAACCTTCAGGTCGCCTTCGTCCTCATCGACGAGCAGGACTCGGGGATTCCGCTCGGGACGATAGAAAGCTTGCGGGGCGAACGGATAGCTCAACTTGGCGGCCCTCCATGCTTGAAGAAATCGGCGTTTCATCCTCAGCGAGAGAGTCGAATACCGGCACTTGGGGAAAGAAAGGTTCGGCGCTCCGCAAGCGGTGCGAGGAATTAAAGTCCAAGCTGCTGCGAAGCGGGTCTCGCTGAACGTGAGGACAAATTGAGCCCACCGGCGGACCTGACCGCCAGCATGATCAATGCGCCCTCACTCTTGCGCCGTTGCTTTTCGGAACGGCGAAATAGTAATCTACACGTATATAATTATCAAGTGATATTTTAAGAGGTAAAGGGATAGCAACGCCGGAAAATGCTCGGCGGTAATACTATTGTTCTTAAAGGCTTACGGTCACGATGGCGATTTAATTTATTTAAATAGTAAACTTCAACTTGTGATTGTTCCTGCCTATTTCAACTTTTGGCGCTACCTTGGAAGCTCCATTCTGTTGTGCTCGCCTTCATGCGAACCAGATGATTATCTTCATGTCATATACTGTTAATATAACATCTAGAATCGTTACTCACTTAATAAATCGTTATAATACGAAGAGGCCAATTGCGCGAAGCGGGCATTAACCAACGCTTAGTCCGAGTGACGCACGGATGCTCCATGCGGCGTCGAATGCGTGGTCACGAGGCGTTCCACTTGTGCCGGGGCGAGCGGCTTTTCCACATAATCCACCGCGCCCATTTGCATCGCCTCCAGGTAACAACTCATATCAAGGCTTTGCGCAAGGACAACAACCGGCGTATGCCGATCGTGCGCCAGTGCATGTTCCAAAACACTCCGCGCTTCGAATTCTCTGCTGCCCTGGTTCACCAGGACAAAGTCCGGAATCTCTTTGTCCAGACACCGGGATGCTTCCTGGTAGTTCGTAAAGGTCTTCACCTCAAAGCCCATGCTGCGCAGCACCCACGTGTAGCCCTGAAGGTCCTTGGGATTTTGATCCACCACCAGGGCACTTCCGCGCGCGCGAAACGAATCCGGCCGGCCGATTTTGCGAATTTCCTTAATTTCCTTCATAGCAATCTCCCTTCTGGATGATCAATGAGATTTTTCCTGAAACATCAGGAAATTGTGCGCTTGTAGGACGAGGCGTCGCTTCATCGATGCTGACATCCAGCAGGTGCACTCGGCATGATTGCGTTGTAGGACTATTCGCGCCGTCGTTGAGTCAGGCTTAGAAGGTCTCGACCCGGTTTTGAGGCCGCCAAGCGGGGGAGCTCAGTGAGAAATGCAGGAGCAGGAAAGAATTCAACAATCCGGTTGTCCGCAGCCATTCGCGCCGGGCCGTCATCTACCAAAAATCGCGTGGAATGCGCCGGGTGTCCCGAACTCCGGACATTTTCGGGAAGAAACTGATGGGACTTTAGCACATGGGAATGGGCGAATGTAATTCCTCCCGCCATAAAACACCCAGCAAAGAGGACGCACAACCAATGACTCAACATTCCACTCTTCCGCATCACCCGCCACCCTGCGGTTTGTCACAACTCAACCTTCGCGGTTTCTCAAGAATTGGATGTTCGGTTTTTTGGGTTCGTTGCCCCAAGACGGGATTCGGTCGCACCGATGAATCACTCAATGTTATTTCGCCAGAGCTGTGGCATGAATTTGTGGTTTCGCTCACGCTGCAAGGTTGTCGCCAAAGTGTTTCCTGCTGGTGGGCTTCGTCTGAGGCCGTTTTCTCCCCTTGACCTTCCCATAGATTGCGATATGCTGCCGCAGCTTTGCACGCACGAGTGGGCCGATGAGCAGACCGGACCAATCCGCTTCCGTGGGGCGCGCCTCCGACGCCGGACTCCTGGTTATCTCGAGTTTACGGCGCTGGGGAGTAGTGGGTTTGCTTTTCGTCGCCTCCTTCATCAATTATCTTGACCGCGCCACGATTTCCGTTGCCCTGCCCATGATTTCCATCGATTTGCACTTCGGCCCGGAAATCAAGGGCGTGCTGCTTTCCTCGTTTTTCTGGTCGTACGCGCTGATGCAAATCCCTGTGGGCTGGTGTGCAGACCGCTGGAACCTCCGCTGGCTCTACGCCGGCCTCTTTGCCCTCTGGTCGCTGGCCTGCGGCCTGACGGGCCTCGCGGGCAGCCTGATGGTGCTCATCTGCCTGCGCATTCTGCTGGGGGTGGGAGAATCCATCTATCTTCCGGGCGGCTCAAAAATCGTGACCCTGCTCTTCCCCTCCGCCGAGCGCGCCTTCCCCTCCGGAGTTTTCGACAGCGGCACGCGATTGGGTTTGGCCGTGGGAGCTCCGCTGATTGCGGCGTTGATCGTGAAATGGGGATGGCGCTATATGTTTGCGATTGTGGGATTCGCGGCCTTCCTCTGGGTCGCGCCCTGGCTCATCGTCGCCCCCCGCAATCTCCAGGGCGTGCGCAGATCCGAAGCACCCGGCGGGCCGGAAAGTTCGTGGCGAATTCACTTCAACCGCAATCTGCTGGGCATTTGTCTGGGATTTTTCTGTTTCGATTACTATTGGTACCTGCTGGTAACCTGGCTTCCCGATTATCTCTTTACCGTGCGCCACCTCACGCTGCTGCGCGCGGCTTTTTACGCAGCTCTGCCCTATCTGGTTTT
>JASHSC010000293.1 GCA_030036915.1 Terriglobia bacterium | reverse complement strand
TGTCCTGCCCGGCACGCGCCACGGCGAGGGCTTTAACCAGGCCCGGGAGCCGTACGAAAAAGCTGTTACAGAGTTTCTCAGCAGCGTTCCTGGCGGAAGGTAAGGCTCACCTTTTGATTTCCCAAAGTTACCGTGCTCAGGCCGTTCCCGCGGCAACGAAATCCCCTACTTTCTTCGAAAGTGAAAAAATCTCGCTGATTTGAACCAGGCCAGCCAGCTTGTATTTGGCGAAGGAGGCCAGTCCCGCGGAAGCGATACATCCGCACTCGGAGCACACGGGTCGCCCGCCAAATTGGCAGGGGGTGATGGATGTGGTGAGATCGGAGGAGATGCAGGCGGTGATTTGCGCGAACATACACTCTTGGGGTGTGGCGGGGGGATCCTGAAACCCTTTCAGCAGGCGGTCAGGAGCTTCGATGAGTGGAAATTCCCGGTTCAGCCGACGCAGTTCCGCCAATACTTTCACGCGGTCGGCAGGGGTCAGCCGTTCTTCGCTGACCTCACCCTCCTGCGGAGTGTAGAGGCTGAACCATATTCTTCGAGTTTCCTTTTGCGCCGACCAGAAGGTAACAAATTCCTGCAAATAATCCGCGCGCTTCAGAAGTTGCCGCGTGATTGTGCAGTGAATGTTGATCTTGTGCCCGGCAATGTGCTTCAGAATGCGCTCATAAGTGGCGGGAGCGCGGCGGCGGTCGTGTTCGGGCGCAAGTCCGTCGATGGAGACGGCGATGTAGAGATTGGAAAGGTTTCGCCAGGATTCGGGAATGGGCCGAACGGCGCTGGTGACCACCATCACTTCCACTCCCATGCTCTCCAATTTGGGCAGCAGAACTTCCAGTTCGCGATAGCGCACCAAGGGCTCGCCGCCCACAATCGAAACGTGCAGTGGGCGATAGTGCCGCACCAATCCCAGAATGCCGCTCACCAGGTCATCCCCTTTGGCGTCGCTTAAGTCGCGCAAGGTGGTTGTTCCACCCAGGTGGTCTGACCCGTAGGCGTAACATCCCGGACATTGCAGCGGGCATTCCTTGGTGATCTCGACGGATAGAAACGGTTTTTGCCCTTTCAAGACGCGACCCCACGCCGGGATCAGATCACTATTTCTCATCGCCCTTCCCTCTTCTCCCCGCCGGCGCAGTGACTCCGCCAGACGCAAACCCTATACCATCATAATCTAAAATTGTGACATGTCGCGTTCGTTCAGTTGGACTTTTTATTAGGGTCTACGGTTGCCCGGCCCCACTCCACACCTCAGTCGGCCGCGCGAATGAAAAACCACTTGGGCCAATTGGGAATTTGATTTACTGTCGTGACGTGAGCAAGGCGGCTGAACACAATTTGACCTTTCGGCGGACGCCCACGCGAATCATGATTTCGCCCGGTTTCGAAGGGGGGGATAAGGTATGAAAGCCGTACGATTTCACCAGCACGGCGGGTTGGATGTTCTGAAGTACGAGGATGCGCCGGAGCCGAAGATTCTGGCCAACGAAGTGTTGGTAAAAGTGATGGCCTGTGCGGTGAATCATTTGGACGTTTGGCTGCGCGGCGGCGTGGCGGGCTGGAAGCTCGATTTGCCCCACATCGTGGGGAGTGACGTTTCGGGTGTGGTCGCGGAAGTGGGTGCGCTCGCCACGCGTGTAAGGCCCGGCGACCGCGTGCTGGTCTGCCCGGGTGTGAGCTGTGGTCAGTGCGAGATGTGCTTCCGGGGATTGGACAGCGCCTGCCGCCAATTCACGGTGCTGGGCGTATTCAGGGACGGCGGATATGCTGAATACGTCAAGGTTCCTGAGGTGAACGTGCTCCCCATTCCGGGCGACTTGAGCTTTGACGAAGCCGCCGCCGTGCCGCTGGTTTTTCTGACCGCCTGGCACATGCTCTTTACACGCGCGCAGTTGAAACCAGACGAGGAAGTCCTGATCATCGGGGCGGGTTCCGGCGTGGGCAGCGCGGCGATTCAAATCGCCAAACTGGTGAACGCCCGCGTAATTGCCACCGCGGGCGCCGACTGGAAACTGGAAAAAGCCCGTGAGCTGGGTGCGGATGAGGTGATCAACCACGGCCGTCAATCGATTGTCGATGAGGTGAAGCGCCTTACTCGCAAGCGCGGTGTTGACGTCGTGGTGGATCACGTGGGCGCGGCGGTTTGGGAGGCCTGTTTTGAATCGCTCGCCACCTACGGGCGCCTGGTGACCTGTGGAATGACCGCCGGTGCGGATTTGAAGCTGAACGGCCAGGGCCTCTTCGCGCGCCAGAGGACGATACTCGGCTCGTTCATGGGAGGAAAGGCGGAATTGGTGGAAGCCCTGAAATTCATTGGCCAACGCAAATTGCGAGCCGTGATTGATTCCGTGTTTCCATTGAAGGAGGCGGCCGCCGCGCAGCGGAAAATGGAGGGGAGGGAATTCTTCGGCAAGATACTGCTGCACCCTTAACCTTGTCGACGCGCTGCGGTGGTGCCTCAGTTTAAAAACTTTGGAGCCGGCTTCGGAGGGTCCGGGATAGTAGCGCGGCTGTGCCCAGCCGCGTATCCCTTGCGAGTGAGGACACCCGCGCTACAGAATTCAAACTGACAATCTACCTGAAAGTTGTGGAATTGGTCGCGCGGTGAGATAATATGAATGCGATGGGCACACCAACTTTTACCGATCAGCAATCTGGATTCGATGGCCTTATCTTCACCAAGCTTGACCAGGCGGTGAATTGGGCGCGCCGGTCCTCGATATGGCCGATGAGTTTCGGCTTGGCGTGCTGCGCCATTGAGATGATGTCGGCGGGCGCCTCGCGCTTCGACTTGGCGCGATTTGGGGCGGAGGTTTTCCGTGGCTCGCCCCGCCAGGCGGATTTAATGATCATCGCCGGACGCGTGGCCCAGAAGATGGTTCCGGTCATTCAGAAGCTCTACGCGCAAATGCCGGAGCCGAAATGGGTAATTTCGATGGGTGCGTGCGCGACTTCAGGAGGCGTTTTCAACAACTACGCCATTGTGCAGGGCATCAACCAGTTCATTCCCGTGGATGTTTACGTTCCGGGGTGCCCGCCCCGGCCCGAGCAGCTCATTTACTCCATTAATATGCTGCAAAGGAAAATAGACAGCCAGCGAGGCACCTTCAAAGCAGCCGTGCTCCATCAGTAGACGGCATGCGGTAGACGGGACATGGGATAAAGGAAATCTCGTATCCCCAAGCGATTCGCCCACTTCGCATATCCCTTATCCCCTGTCCCGTATCCCAAGTCCTTTCATCGCAAATAAGCGGAAATCAACACCACAATTACTCCCAGAATGAAGGCGACCAGAAGCCACTGCCGGCGGCGGACTCGCAGCGGCTCAAATAATCGGAAGGGAATAGAGAGGCCCAGGACGATCGCAAACAGAATGAAGGACAGAACGATTTTAACCGCCAGAAATTCCCACGCCCGGCCCCACGGAATGTCTCGGAAATAATAGCGCGTATTGTAGATGCCCGAGAGCAAGAGAAGCACGATGGCGCTCCAGATTGCCCAGCGGAATCGCCCGGCCACGGCGCTGGAAAGCGCCTCACGCTGTTCCGTGCTGAGGACTTCCAACGAGGGAATGAGGATCAGAAGCAGAAATCCCATTCCCCCCAGGCCCACGACGGCGGCCATTAAATGAATCCACTGCATGAAAGTAGCCATAAACGCAATCCAGATTCTATTAGGATTCCAGCCCTCGGAGCAAGATTGAAGCATCGCTCATAGAAAGGAGATAGACATCGGGGGGAAACGAGGGGGTTGGATAAATTTCAAATGATCGTTCTTGTTCCTGATTCTGGAAGTAAGGTCAGTGACACCGACTACGGGAGCGACGAGCGGAGTGAATCAATCTTGCCCGCCAGGTCAAAGTCCTTGTGGGTCACCCCGCCTTCACTGTGCGTGGAAAGGCTGATGCCCACCACGTTGTAATTGATCGTGATGTCGGGATGGTGCCCTGCCGCTTCTGCTGCCGGGGCGATCTTATTTACAAAATCGATGCCAGGCATAAAAGATTTGAAGGTGAATTTCTTACGCAGTTCCTTGCTTTGATAGGACCAGCCTTGCAGTTTCGCTAATCCCTGGTGAATTGCGTCATCGCTAAGCGCCGCCATGGTGGCTCCTTTCGCGGGACCCGCCGGAAACAAACAAATTCAGTATATGAACACGCATGAGTCAAGTCAATCGGGCCGCCAACGAAATGCTTCTTCCGCCCATCAAGCATTCATGAGATGTTATCCTTTCAGCGTACCTGGAGAACGCCCATGACCAGGATGTTAACCTCAGACATTAACAGGTGTCTGCCATCGATGAAAAGATTTGCGGCGATTACACTGCTTTGCGCCTCGACACTGTTTGGTCAGGCCAATTCCGGCGAACTACGGCTGAGCGTTACAGACCCTTCGGGACGCGGCGTGAAAGCCTCCGTCCAGGTTACCAGTCAGGCGAACGACTATCATGCCTCCCTGACCACCAACGACGATGGCCGGCTGGATTTACAGAACCTGCCCTTTGGCATCTATCGTCTGGAAGTCCAGCGGCCCGGATTTGCAGTTGCTTCCTCACCCCTTGAGATTCGCTCCTCGATTCCGCTGGCCGTCGCCATCCAATTAGGACTCTCAACTCTAAGTCAATCCGTCAAAGTGAGTGCGGTCAACACACTCATTGATCCCGATCAAGCCGGTTCTGTTGACCAGGTGGGTTCCGAATTCATCCAGCATCGGCTCAGCTCGATCCCCGGCCGCTCGATTCAGGACTTGGTGAATTCGCAGCCGGGATGGCTCTACGAGGGCAATGCGGTATTGCACCCGCGCGGCTCGGAATACCAGACGCAGTTCGTGGTGGATGGCATTCCGCTAACGGACAACCGTTCCCCCAGCTTCGGACCGGAAATCGAGGCCGACGATGTGCAGTCGATGAGCATCTACACCGCCGGAATTCCCGCCGAATACGGGCGCAAGATGGGCGGCGTGGTTGAGCTGAACACCATGGAAAATTCGCAGCCGGGCTTTCACGGTCAAGCCGTTCTATCCGGAGGCAGCTTCGATACTTTCGGAGGCTTTGGGGAGGGGCAGTATCTTTGGGGGAAGAACACATTTGGCCTTAGTGCCAGCGGCGACATGACCAGTCACTACCTCAATCCGGTCGTTCCGGAAAATTACACGAACACCGGTACCGTGGGAGATTTTTCGGGTCATTACGAGCGCGAATTAACCTCAAAGGACCGGCTTAACTTCACCTTGCGGCGTGAACTCTCACGCTACGAACTTCCCAACGAGCAGGTTCAGGAAGCCCTGCATCCTGATCCATACGACTCCTCTCTGCCGCCGGAATCGCAGCTTCAAAATGCCAACAACTTTGAGACGATGGGAATTCTCTCTTATCAACACTCGTTTTCATCGGAAGCGATTGCCGATTTTCGCGCCATGGTGAGAGACAACGCCAACCATTTCTACTCCAATGTTTATTCCACGCCCATTGAGGTCTTCCAGCACAACTGGTTCAATGAAGAATACTTCAAAGGCACCGTCACCGTGAGCCACGGCCGGCACGAAATCAAGGCCGGCGTGGAATCCGACAACATGTTCCTGCACGAAAATTTCGGCTACCTCATTACCGATGACACGCAATTCGACCCCAGCACGCCGCTCAACTTCGCTTTTGCGGACCATCGCCCGGACCTGGAGCAGGCGGTCTTTGTGCAGGATCAGGTCCGCTTCGGCGACTGGGTCCTTAACGCGGGTGTCCGGTGGGATCACTACCAGCTTCTGCTGAACCGGCAAGCGGTCAGCCCGCGTGTAGCGATTTCGCGTTATTTCCGTTCTTCCGGACTGGCACTGCACGCTTCCTACGACCGCATTTTTCAGACGCCGTCGTTTGAAAACATCCTGCTCTCCAGTTCCACGGCCGCAACCACGCTCGACACGATTTCTCTGGAATTGCCCGTCCAGCCCTCGGTGGGAAACTACCTGGAGGCGGGATTGACGAAGGCTTTCTTCCAGAAATTCCGGCTCGACGCCAATTATTTCGAGCGCTTTGTGAATAATTACGCGGACGACGATCAGATCGATAACACCACCATCAGTTTCCCCATCGCCTTTCGCAAAGCCATCATCTACGGCGCTGAGGGGAAACTGGAATTGCCGGAGTCGCATGGATTTTCGGGCTTTCTGAGCTATTCCTATGAAGTGGGGAATGCCTGGTTTCCGGTCACGGGCGGACTGTTTCTCGGCGATGACGCCATCATCCCCACCTCCGGTCACTTCCCGGATTCACAGGACCAGCGGAATACGCTACGAGGCCGGGTTCGCTACCGGGTTTTGCCGCGCATCTGGGTCGCCGGCGGTGTTCAATACGATTCCGGCCTGCCGTTCGACTTTCAAGGCACCGTGGGTCAGGCGTTCGCCGAATACGGCCCGCAGGTGGTCAGTCGCATCGACTTCCCCGCCGGCCGCATTGAGCCGTCGTTTCAAGTCAACGCTTCGGCAGGAGCGGACGTGTACAAGTCGGACCGCATCGGCGTTCGCTTCCAGATCGATGGGGAGAATCTCACCAACGTGCTCGACGTAATCGACTTCGGAGGCCTATTCTCCGGTAACGCCATCGGGCCCTCGAGAAGTTTCGCCACACGCCTCACCACCAACTTCTGAGGCAATTACTGAGAATTTCGGAATATGGCGACAGCCAGATTTGGACAGGAAGCCTGCTCGCCGGTTTCTAAATCCGTGAGTTATTTCCTCGACCGGCTTTTTCTGGTGCCTATCTGCCGGTCCGACTCGCGAAGGATTTCGACAAGGGCGCGAAAGGCCGCAGTGTAGGACCTCCAGCCGAGTCCTTGAACGGTACCCCTTGCCGCGGATGCGATGATGGAACCGTGCCGCCAATCTTCTCTCACGGCGATATTGGAGAGGTGCACTTCGATTACGGGAAAGGGTAAAGCCTTTATACAATCATGAAGGGAAACGCTGTATTGGGTTAGGCCGCCGGGGTTCAAGAGCGCGCCGTCAACGCTATCGATATGGGCGTGGAATGCGTCGATCAGGACACCTTCGTGGTTGGACTGTTGAACGATCAATTGCACGCGAAGTTCTTTTGCCAGCTCGTGAAGTCTCGCATTGATGTTATCCAGCGTTACTTTGCCGTAAATGTGTGGCTCGCGTCGGCCAAGGAGGTTCAGATTCGGCCCGTGGAGAACAAGAACTCGAATATCGTGTGGCATGACTCCTCCATGCTCAGGCGATCACGCCTGGGCGAAAATCCCCATCCAGAATCCTTTGCCCGCCGGCAGCGAGCGGCGCGCCTGATACGTCGGCCGGAATCGGCGTTCTTCGAGTGTCTTGCAGAGCCAGGTTCTGTCGATCAGCGAGAAGTGAGACTTTAAATTCTGAATGAAAGGAAATCGACTTGGACCCACGGGTTCTTCGAGCTCACTCGGCAGTTGCACAACTGCGGAAAGCGCCCCGCCAGGCGCTACCAGAGATAAGGCACTTTCCAGGCAGCGTCCCACCCCCGCGTGTTCGAACGCCAGGGCCGCGTGAACCAATTGCACCGGTGGTAAGTGGACGACCGTTTCGGCTAGATCGACGCAGTAAAGCTCCAAACCCGGCAGGCGCGAGTAGCGCTGCCGCACCGCATCAAGATAGCGAGGGTTTACGTCCAGGCCCACGACGCGCTTGGTAACATTAGCCTCAATGTGGTCAAGCCCATTCCCGCCGGCAATTCCGAGGACCGCCACAGACTCCGGGCGGCGGAATGCCAGGGCTTCTCCGAATAGATCCGATAGAGCACCCGACTGTTGGACCTCGGCCGAACTCATATGCCCTTCGTAATCCGCAAGAGGCACACTCAGCCATGGATTCGCCATCCTTGGATGCTATGACGGAAGGTCAAAAGTCGCAATCGGGAACGGCGGATTTTCTAACGTGAGAGGCTCTGCGCGAAACGCCTTCGAGTGCTTCGGTTCAGCTTGTAGTTTGTGAGGGCAGGCTGGCGCCTTGCATCGGCGGGGAAAGGTAGCCTTCGCCGGCGCTTATGGCTACCACTAGCGCGGCGTTGCAACCTTTCCATTCCACCGGGCTCGCCAGCAGTCCCAGGGAAACCATGTGTCCATCCTGGGCTCGCTGGCGCGAAGCGACGGGTCCGTTCAGGGCGTCACTTCCATCTCCAACCTTCGGGAGGGCGGTAAAGAGGTCGGTGATTCGCATTTTGGAGAGCTCTTCGCGGGAGGAGCCATGCAGGCTCACGGCGTCGTCGTTGAATTCCAGAAGCGCCAGGGTGTCCAGATCGTACACCCATGCCGGAACGCGATTGACCTGCATCATTTCGAGCAGCCGGTCGAGCAACTCCCGCTCGCGCGCCTCGGCTCCTTCCCGCAATCCTTTTTCAATCTTTAAGTCATCCGACGCCTTCATGAGTTCAACCGAATGATCCACCACGCGGTCTTGCAAGGCGCGATTCAGCCGTTGAATTTCCTGCTCCTTCTCCTTGCGTTCGGTAATGTCCGTGCAGATGCCGCAAAGCGCGTATACTTCCTGCTTCCCATTAATCAACGGAACGCGCGCGGAGAGGTAATTGCGCGCTCCGTTCTTCTGGCGAATCACTTCTTCAAATTCCAGGGCTTTTTTGGCCTTGAAGGCCTGCGCGTCATGCTCGGCAAGGTGGCGCGTCGTTTCCGGTGGGAAAAGATCCCTATCAGTTCTCCCCAAAATTTGCTCGCGTTTGACCTGAAAGCACTCCTCAAATCTGCGATTCACCAGGATGTAGCGGCCTTCAGGGTCCTTCACGAAAATTGCGGAGGGTGAGCCGTCCAGAATGGCCGCCAGCCGCGACTGGCCCTGGCGGATTTTCTCTTCTGCCAGCTTGCGCTCCGTCAAATCGCGGGCCACTTCCGCAAAACCTACCAGCACTCCCTGTTCATCGCGCATGGCACTGGCGGTGGCGTTCGCCCAGAAGCGCGAGCCATCCTTCCGCACGCGCCATCCCTCGTTTTCCGCGCTGCCCTGTTCGGCGGCCCTCTTCAGCAGCGATTCCGGCACGCCCGCCTTTCGATCATCTTCCACGAAAAATGCCGAGTAGGACTGACCGATGATTTCGTTCGCCTGGTAGCCCTTGATGATGGCTGCGCCTTCGTTCCAACTCGCTACGCGGCCCTCGAGGTCGACCATGAAGAAAGCATAGTCCTTGACGCTCGAAATCATTGACCGCAAGCGCTCCTCGCTGGCATGCAGAGCCGCCTCCGCGCGCCGGCGTTCAGAAAGGTCCTGCTTGAAAACATAATAAGTTGAAGAGAGCAAAACCAGACTGAGGAGGGCCAGAACGGCTCCGGCCGCAATTGCTTCGGTCAAATTCAGCCGCCAGGCGGCATCACGCGTTGCCAGAAGCTGATTCTCCTGCAAGCGCATCAGCCGGAAAGTGTTGCGAAGCGTCGTCATCACCTGCTGGTCTTCATTGAGCAGCTTGGCCTGCTCCGCCGCCGGCGTGGAGGGAGACTTTGCTTCGTCCACAGTCTGCTGCATCAGTCCCAATTCCCGGTCGACAAGCTCTTTGATCTGCACCATTCTTTGTTGCTGGATGGGATTGTCCAGGGTGTACATGCGCAGGCGGTCGATGACGCCCGGGATTCGCCCGTGCACCAGTTCGTAGGGGCGGAGGAAAGAGGGATCGCGAGTAAGCAGATAACCGCGCACGGAAGTCTCTGCGTCGTCAAGGCCGGTGCGCGCTCCTTCGATGGACTCAATGACCAAATGCGTGTGAATTACCAGGTCGCTGGTTCTTATGAACCCCACAATGAGTGTGTAGGTGATCATCCCCAGGCTGCACAGAACCGCTCCGGCAATAGCCAGGCCCAATTGAACTCTTCTTTCAATCGGCCATCTCATT
>JASHSC010000292.1 GCA_030036915.1 Terriglobia bacterium | reverse complement strand
GATTGCTTACCGGAGAAACTTGCAGAATCGTGTTGGTCAGGGAACCCAGCACGAATCCCTTTTCGGGGTGCGCGAGGGCGTAATGCGTCACCAAAGTTGCGACGTGCCCGAGTTCGGTGGATTCTGACTTCAGGAACTTGCGCCGCGCAGGAGTGGCATAGAAGAGGTCACGCACCTCGATGCTTGTCCCCTGCGGCCATGCAACTTCTTTCACGTCGCGCAGCTTGCCTGCGGCAATTTCCACGCGCGTGCCGGAGTTCTCGCTGGCGTGGCGCGTTTCGAGCACCAGGCGGGAGACCGCGGCGATGGAAGGCAGCGCTTCCCCGCGAAAACCCAGGGTGGAAATCTCGAACAAATCTTCCGCGGAGCGAATTTTGCTCGTGGCGTGACGCTCAAACGCCAGCAGCGCATCGTCGTGAGTCATGCCCTGCCCGTCATCAATTATGCGGATCAATCGCTTCCCGCCGCTTTCGACGGCAATTTCCACGCGATTCGCGCCCGCGTCCAGCGAATTCTCCAGCAACTCCTTCACCACCGAAGCCGGCCGCTCCACAACTTCGCCCGCGGCGATTTTATTGGCGACGGATTCGGACAATATGTGAATGATGGACATGGAATTTGCTCATGGGTCCATTGGATCATTGATCCATTTAAAGGAAACCCTGACCCTTCCAATTGTCGTATCAAGAGCTTTCAATGGGCCAATGATTCAATGAACCAATGTCTCAATCCTTCTTGACCTTCAGCCCCAGCTCCCGGAGCTGCTCTTCATCGACTCCCGCCGGCGCGTCGCACATCATGTCGATGGCGCTAGCGGTTTTGGGGAAGGCGATGACTTCACGAATGCTCGATTCGCCCACCATCAGGGCAGTGATGCGGTCCCAGCCGAGCGCGATTCCACCGTGCGGAGGCGTGCCGTATTCGAGAGCTTCGAGGAAAAATCCAAAGCGATCGCGCGCCTGGTCTTCCGTCAGCCCCAGAACCTTGAAAACCCGCCGCTGAATATCCTGGCGATGAATACGAATCGATCCCCCGCCGATTTCCGAGCCGTTCAGCACCAGATCGTAGGCGCGGGCTTTGACGGCGCGCGGGTCGATCTCAAGTTTTTCCAAATCCTCCTCCCGCGGCGAGGTGAAGGGATGGTGCATGGCAGCGAAGCGGCTTTCCTTTTCGTCAAATTCAAACATCGGGAAGTCGACCACCCACAGGAAATTCCAGCCAGCCGGCTTGATGAGGTCCAGCTTGCGCGCAAGGTCGAGGCGCAATTCTCCCGAAGCGTTATCCAGCATTCGAAATGCGTCGCGGCCGGCAGTTGACTTGATTCCCACGAGCAGCGCCAGATCCCCCGCCCGCGCCCCTATGGAATCGGCAATCGCATTGAGCGAAGACGCCTCCAATGCTTTGGCCAGCGGCGACTGCGGCGTAGCGCCGTCCATCTTGATGTAGGAAAACCAATCCGCTCCCAGCGATTTCGCGGTCTCCTGAAGCTTGTCGAGCTGACTGCGCGAAGCGGCACCCCACCCCGGCACGCGCAGGGCTTTGATGGGCTGCGCCACGCGCACTTTCTCCGCGTCGCCGGGCGCGAAGCTCACGCGCTTCCATTCCAGGCCGAATCCGGTGTGCGGCTTGTCGGAGCCGTACTTCTCCATCGCCTCGTCGTAGGCCATGCGCGCAAACGGCCGCGGAACTTTCACTTCCACCAGTGCAAAGAGTTTTTCCATCAAGTGTTCGATAATGTTGAAAAGCTCCTCGCGGTGTGGAAAGGCCATCTCAATATCGATCTGAGTAAATTCCGGCTGGCGGTCGGCGCGCAGGTCTTCATCGCGGAAGCAGCGAACGATTTGATAATAGCGGTCGAAACCGCCGATCATCAGAAGTTGCTTGAAGAGCTGCGGCGATTGCGGCAGCGCGTAAAAGTGGCCGTGGTGGAGGCGGCTCGGAACCAGATAGTCGCGCGCGCCCTCGGGAGTGGAGCGGGTCATGAACGGCGTTTCGATCTCCTGGAAACCGTGCTCGCCCATGTGAGCACGCACCACCTGGCTGGCGCGGCTACGCAGGCGCAGGTTGCGCTGCATTCGCCCGCGCCGCAGGTCAAGATAGCGGTAGCGCAGGCGCGTCTCCTCGCTGGTCTTGGTTTCATCCTCGATGGGGAAGGGCGGCGTCTTCGCCTCATTCAGAATCAGCAGCGTGCGCGCCATCACTTCCACCTCACCGGTGGAAAGTTGCGAGTTCACCGTGCCCGGCGCGCGCACAACCACTTCGCCCTCCACACCCACTACATACTCGCTGCGAACCTCCTCCGCGCGGTCGTGCGCCTCCGCACTGACGGCGGGATTGCAGACAATCTGCGTCACGCCCGTGTGGTCGCGCAAATCGAGAAAAATCAAATTGCCAAGGTCGCGGCGCACATCCACCCAGCCGGCGAGAAACACTTTCTGCCCCGCATGCTCTTTGCGAAGGTCGCCACAATAGTGCGTTCGCTTCCGCTCACCCAATAAATCCAGTTTCACGTTTTCCACCCGTCAGAGTAAAAGCGTTTCTCACAGAGGGCACGGAGAACGACCCACAGCGGTCGCCGAGAAAAGCGCAGTTGCCTCTCCGTGTCCTCTGCGGTCAAGACTTTCAACCAGCACATTCGAAAAGAGTCTCTGCGAACTCCGTGTGAACCAAGCTTTTCACTCTTCCTTCAAAAAAGCTGCGATCGCACCCGGCTGCAATTCCTTCTGTTCCCCGCTGGCCATGTTCTTTACCTGATACTTTCCGCTCGCCAGTTCACCTTCGCCGATGATGATGGCAAAGCGGGCTTGAAGCTTGTTGGCGATCCCCATGGACTTCTTGATCTTCATGGAATCGTAATCGATTTCCACGGCCAAACCCTGGGCGCGCAAATCCCGCGTCAGCCCCGAAGCAGCCGTGAGCGCGGCGTCGCCCATCCACACGACGTAAGCGGCGAGCGGCTCCTGAGCTTTGAGTTGCCCCGCGGCTTGCACGGCCAGAATCAAGCGGTCCTGGCCGATGGAGAATCCGATGCCGGGCGTCGCCGGGCCGCCCAGCGATTCGGAAAGGCCGTCGTAACGCCCGCCGCCCACGACGGCGTTCTGCGCGCCGAGCGCTCCGCTGGTGATCTCAAACGTGGTGCTAGTATAATAATCGAGTCCGCGCACCAGCCGCGGCGCCACCTGATAGCCGATCCCGCGGGATTGCAGTGCATTGGTGACAGTATCAAAGTGCGCGCGGCACGCGGGGTCCAAGTGATCGATGATCTTTGGCAACTTATCGATAATCGGCTGGTCCGCCTCCACTTTGCAATCGAGCACACGCAGCGGATTTGTGTCCGCGCGCCGCCGGCAATCCTCGCACATCTGGCCTTTCACGTCCTG
>JASHSC010000291.1 GCA_030036915.1 Terriglobia bacterium | reverse complement strand
GACGCCACGCCGGAATTCGCGGCGAGAAGCAGATTCATGAAGAAACCGAATCACATCGTGATCGTGGGCGGATGCGGGCACGTAGGGCTCCCGCTGGGTCTGCTCTTTTCTTCTCGCGGCCTCAAAGTCACCCTTCTGGATATCGACAAAGCCAAAGTTGAAAAAGTAAACTCCGGGGAAATGCCTTTTCTCGAGAGGGGAGCGGCGGAACTGCTCCCCCAAGTGGTGGGAAAAGGGCTTGAGGCGACGCTCGACGAATGCTGCCTGGCAAGCGCGGATACTGCCATTGCCGTGGTCGGAACGCCGGTCGACAAGTACCTGAATCCGACGCTGCGAAACCTCTGCCGAAGCGTCGACGATTTGCTCAACCATCTGCCGGATGACACGCTGCTGGTGCTGCGCAGCACGGTTTATCCCGGTGTCACCAAAATCGTATACGATCGGGTGCGCGCCCTGGGACGGCGGGTGCATGTGGCGTGTTGCCCGGAGAGGATTACGGAAGGAAGAGCTCTTGATGAGTTGACGCGCCTGCCGCAGATCGTCGCGGCCTTTGAGCCGGAGGCGATGGCGCGCGCCCGCAACCTGTTCAGCGTGCTCTCCCCGGATATCATTGAACTTGAGCCCACAGAAGCGGAACTCGCCAAGCTCTTTACTAACAGTTGGCGATACCTGAATTTTGCCATCTCCAACCAGTTCTACGTCCTTGCCCAAAGCTTCGGATTGGACTTCTATCGCATTTACGATGCGATGACGCGCGATTATCCCCGTATGTCCAGTTTTGCGCGCGCCGGGTTCGCGGCGGGGCCTTGCCTGTTGAAGGATACCTTGCAACTCGCGGCCTTTACCGGGAACAGTTTCTTTTTGGGACACGCGGCGATGCTGGTGAACGAAGGGCTGCCCAATTACCTCGTCTCCCAATTGCGCCCCGCCGGCCTGGCCACGAAAAGCGTTGCCATTCTGGGCATGGCCTTCAAGGGCGATTCTGACGATGTGCGGGACAGTCTATCGTACAAACTCCGCAAACTTCTGGAAGTCGAGGCGCGCGAGGTATTATGTACGGACCCCTACGTGCAGGATGCTTCATTGGTTCCCCTCGACCAGGCCCTGGCGCGCGCCGATATCATTATCCTGGGCGCCCCCCATTCGGTTTACCAATCTCTGACCTTTGCCCCAGAAAAACACGTTGTGGACGTTTGGAATTTCTGGGCGAAGGATAAGGTGGAGCCCACCAAAGCTGACCGAGACCTGCTGCCCGTCAAGGCGAACTCAATCTAACTTGCCGGTGCCTGTCTTTTGCCGCTCATTTTCAGCATTCGGAATTCCTCTCATCGATTTCTCGCAGTCTCGCCTTGAAAGAAGAAAGGCAAACGGCCCGTAGATGCTGCCCAGCAGGAAGGGAAGCCGGGGCTGCGAAATGCTCGACGGACCTTGTGGTCCACGCCCAACCTGATTCTGCAATCGCGCGGAGATGTAGCGCAGAATTGCCGGGCGCAAGGCGGGCTGGGCGCAAAAGTACTTGGTCAAGATGGCGGTGTGCCCGCACGCTGCCTCAAAAAAGGTCGTGCGCAGCAGTTTGCTCTCGGCGGGCCACCGGTGAAACACCACAGCCTTGGGCGCAGAGACGATTCGTCCCCCTTGCCGCAGGAGGTTGAAGAAGAGGTCGGTATCTTCTCCGGAGCGAATGCGAGTGCCCCGGCCAAACCTGGTGTCAAAATATCCGAAGCGATCGAAGGCATCGCGGCGAAAGGCAGTATTCATGGTGAGGCCGTTCATCGCCATGCGGAGTGGAAAGGAATCACCGTGGGCCCGGGCGTCGAAAACGGTTGGGGCTTGAGGCAAGCGCGGGCAGGCAATTTGCTCGAATGCCTGTTGCAAGGGGTCGGCGGGATTTTCAGCCCGCACAACTCCCCACACGCAGTCAACGGAGGAATCGGTGAAGGGTGCGATTAATTGAGCGAGCCAATCCTCGCCGGCCTGCGCGTCATCATCGAGGAAGGCGATGAATTCTCCGCGTGCCGCGCGAATGCCGGTGTTGCGAGCGTGGCCGATCCCACGCTGCGGCTCGCTGAGGACGTGAGCATCGTAGCGACCCACCACTTCCTCAACGGCGGCGAGGTGAGGGCCGTTGTTGACGACGATAATTTCCGCCAGCGCCGAACGGACCTGCCGCACGGAGGTGAGACAGCGTTCCAAGTCCGGAAGCCGGTCCACCGTGCAGATGATGAGGCTGACTTGGTTCAGCAAATCGGCCGCTACATCCATATGTTCTTCCGATTGGCGAAGGGCGATAACTGCGGCAGTCTCTGCCCGCTTTAAGAGCGCGCCACGGAATGCCCTTACACGAGACGGCGGCGGCCTCAAGTTACGGCATTGCCCAGCAATTCGTCGTAAAGTTGCGAAAAGCCCTGCGTCATCAAGTTGAGGCTAAATTGCTCACGCACGCGGTTGCGCCCGGCCGCTCCCATTTTGCGTCGCTGTTCCGGATCGCGCAGAAGCGTGCGGAGCCGAGAGGTCAGAGGTTCGACGCCTGCGGGTGGAACCAGCCAGCCTGTATTGCCATCCACCACCAGCTCCGGGACGCCGCCCACCGAAGACGCAACCACCGGCAACCCGGCGGCCATGGCCTCCAGAGCGGCAATCGGGAATCCCTCTTCCAATGAGGGCAGCACGAAAACGTCCCAGCGCAGCAGGGCGGATCGAATCTCGTCGACCCAGCCCAGGAATTTCACTCTACCCGACAGGCCGAGACGGGCAACACTTGCCTCGAGGTTCGCTCGTTCGGAGCCTGAGCCTGCGATTTCGATTCGCAGTTGCGGAAACTCAGCTTGCAGCGCCGCCGCGGCGCAAAGCAGATGGTCAATGCCTTTAAGCGGAATAAGCCGCCCCGCCACGCCCAGAACCAGCTCAGAGTCCGCCGCATCGCGCGAAGGTGTCGGGGTATTGGTGTCTGCGCCCGCGTAAATCACGTGCGGGCAGCCATCCACAACACATCGGGCAACGGCATGGGAAGCGGCTACGACTGCATCGGCATCGGGAACCGAAATTTGAACCGGCAACGGTCCCCGTGACTCCATAATTCGACTGTGCAAATGCATGATGATCTTGCCGCGCGTCGCCGCGCGCGCCAGCCTGCGCACGGATCTTCCGCCAAAGTGCACGTGCACAAGATCCACGCGCAGACTGCGCAATCGACGCCAGAACTTCCACGCTCCCGCAGGATCGCGAGCCCCGCGCCACCAGGTGAGGGCCGAGCATTGCACGCCGACCCGCTCCAGCGCGCCCAGCAGCGGCCCTTCTCCCTCCAGAAACAAAGCGCGAAGCTGGTAGCGCGCCGGGTCGATCCCGCGCGCCAGCGTGCAGACCATGCGGGCGATGCTGGAACCCTCAGGCTGCGCGCTGCCGAGAATGTGCAAAACCTCGCGGGCCATGCCTTCCTTTGATCGGAGGGGATCCGCCACCGGCGACTCCGTAAGTCTACAGGATGTTCGCAATGCCATTTACCGAAAACTTCGCTGGGTGGGAAGCGAAATCACGCTATCATGGCAATCGCATCGATGCCGGCTCCAAAAGCCTTTGGAGGTTCCCCGATTGAACGGAGGGCGGGAGATCGCGAAACAAAAGGGAGGAAAAGGCTCGAACCGGGTTGCCTTGTGGGCAGGGATATATCTGGTCAGCCTGGTTTCGCGCTTGCCCTTGATCCTCTACCCTCCCACCAACTACTACTACAATCACGACGAGCTTGCCGTCGCTTACGTCGCTATAGATCGCTTCCTCGGATTGCCCTCGACGCTTCTGATGTTGCCTGCCAGCTTTCTGCAATTCTTCTACCTGCCGATTTTTCTGGCCGATATGGTGATCCGGCGCGGACTGCCTCGCAGTCCGGATGCATTCCTCGCGCAATTGTCGCTGCAACTTTCGCAAGCCTACCTTGACCCTCATCATGCGGTTATGTTGATGCGTTGCCTCGTGGCGGTGATTTGCAGCGCGGCACCCGTGCTGGCGTATTGTCTGGTGGAATCACTGGAGGGGCCGCCGGTCGCAGCCTTTTTTGCCGCCGCACTTGTCTTGCTCGACCCGGTCTTTCTTCAACACTCCGTGATGGCGGGTGCCGATTCCGTTGCTCCAACGCTCGCGCTGGCTTCCGTGCTTTGCCTTCTCAAGCCGCAGTGGCGCGGCAGATTTCATTACGCGGGATTTCTGCTCGCCGCGGGAATGGCCAGCAGGATTACAATCGCCGGCTTCGCGTCGATCCCCATCATCTTCCTCCTCGTGGGAGAGGGTGCAGCCTCGTGGCGAGAACGAGCAAGTGCCGTAAGCCGCTTTTGCCTGGGCCTGATCGTGGGCTTCATATTTTGGTGTCCGTATGTGTGGATTGATCCCATTCGCATGGCGAAGGCAGTCTACGGCAACGTTAACCGGCCGGAGTCATACTCTGACGCGGCGGTTTTCATCCAGGCGTGGTGGAGCGGAATGGGCGCGGGCTTTGCCTTGGCCTGGATTGTGGTATTTGCTGTCGGCTGCTTCATTGCTATTCGCTATCGGCCGGCCATGGCCGTGGCGGCGGTCTGCGGGTCCGTGCTGATGTGCGCGCCCCTGGCTTTGCGAGCTTCCACTGCCGTGCCCAGGTACTTTCTGCCCCTCATCCCTTGCCTGGTGATTCTGCTGGGGCTCGCGGCGGGCAATGCCACATTGCATTCCTATGCACGGCGCACCGTGTTGGCCGTGCTCGCGATTGCGGTGGTCGTGATGGCCGCTGAATGCGTGGAGCGCGAGCGAGCGGTTCGCGAGCCCGATGACCTGAGCGCGGCTTTGAGAATTATCCCTTCGTTGCCAGGCCAAGGCATAACGGAGATTTACCTTCCCAACTGGTTGATGACGGAGGCTCGCATCCGGCTTCCCCGCGCGGCTTGTGAGCGCCTTCTCGCCAAGACGGCAGATCTGAATGGTGTAATCGAGTTTGCGGAAAGCCGGGGAATCTCTGCGAACGCGGCGGCGACCTTGCTGACGGACTTCAATGAGAAAGAGCAAGCGGAAGCGGTGCACCTGAACATTGCCTGCCGAAACGCTCCGGACGAATCTGAAAAGGTCTTTCTCTATTACGAGCCGGGAGATTACGGCATCGGCCGCCAGCTCGCGGACATGAGTCTGCAGCAAGTTTTGGATCACCTACGCGCGCAACCATACTCCGCTGTTTTCGTCGAGGACATGCATCTTCCCTGGGCAACCCGCCTGTGGGCGGGAGAAGGTGATTGGCTCTGGTATAAGGGTCCGGAAACTCATCCATAACTCAGCCGAGGTCTGCGCTGATTTTGTCCTCCGGGCCATCAGGTTGTGTGAGGCGCCTCAGAGGTTTCCCGCGAGCCGAAAAACGTCTTGATGATGGGGCGTCGAAGTCGCGCCAGAAAGCGGGCGGCCGGGTCAAAGCCCAATCGTGACTTTAACCACAGGGACCAAGCTCCATCCCCGGGCAGGATCATCGTTCGGCGCAGGGCATGGAGATTTGATCCGATGTCATTCATCCCCTCATCGACAGTAAAGCACAACTCGAATTCTCTGCCCGCTTCTCTCCGCACCTGTGCGTTGCAAGCGCCATAAGGGTAGGCGAAGGCGACGATGGCGATTTGGAGAAGATCCTCCAGATCCTTGCGGCTTCCAGCGACTTCTTCCTCCAGATTTCCCAAGGGCAAGCGGGTCAGGTCAGCATGGCTACGTGAGTGGGCTCCGAATTCGATTCCTTCACGGGCCCAGCGGCGAATCTCCTCCGGCCCCATTAATTTCAGAAGGGGATATTTCGCCAACTCACCCCATTGAGCGGACTGCCCGATGCTGCTTGTGACCACAAACACGAGTCCGGTGAACCCGTAGCGCACGAGAACCGGCAAAGCGAACCGGGCGAGGTCGGCATATGCATCGTCAAAAGTCAGCAGGATGGGCTTGGCCGGAAGGGGTTTGCCCCTGCGAACCCACAACGACCAATCTGAGGAGCGGATCGTTTTGAATCCACGGCGCGCAAGCCAGCGAATCTGGCACTCAAAATCCGCGGGCGAAATGGAGAGGCCCGGAACCCATGGCCGCGGTGTTTCACCGATGTGGTGGAACATGAACGCTGGGAGGCGAAGGCCGAATTCCCGCCGCAAGTTGCCCCACGATCCTGCTTCCCGAGCCGCGGATCGAATGGAAACGGCGCTCGAACCGTATTGCAGGAGCTTGACACCGCCACGCTTGAAAAGCTTCACGCCTTGCAGCTTTTCGAGCGGCCAAAGCAACGCGGAGAAGAGGCCGGCGGGGGAAAAGGGAAGTGCGCCGAGGATCCGGCGCGCGGCGCGCATTGACCATGATCCCTGCGCGATTCTTGCAGGAACGCTGAACGGACGATACTCAGGGAGCTTGCGCGCCACCAACAGGTCGTGTTTCCCATAGAGCTCCGCGTCGCGAGAAATCATGTCGCGCGTCCTCTTTGTCACCACATGGCGCGCGACGGCCGTGGGAAGATAGCGAAAGGGGACGCCTTTCAACCACAACCTCATTCCGATTTCAGAATCCTCCCTCTGGTAGGGAATCGATTCGTCGAA
>JASHSC010000290.1 GCA_030036915.1 Terriglobia bacterium | reverse complement strand
TGTAGCGAGAACCCCCCAAAATGGACGCCGCGGGAATCAACGCCGTCGATCAGGTAATTGTTGCTGGAGGTCCGGTTGCCGTTCGCGCTGTAGGCGGTGACGGCAAACGGCGAGCCCTCCGTGTTGGACGCGAATCCGCCATTATCATTGACGGTTCCCGGGCTCAGCAGCGCCAGAGAACCGTAATAACGCAAATTTAAGGGCAAAGCTACAACCGTCTGCGCGGCGACGATGGTTCCAACGCTTGCCGTGCTGGTGTCGACGAGCGGGGCGGAACCGTTCACGTTCACCGTGGCCGTCACCTGTCCCACCTGGAGGGAAACGTCGACTTCAGCCTTCTGGTCAACCACCAGAACGATTCCGTGGGTAGTGTTGGTGGTGAAGCCGCTCTTTTCCGCCTTCAGAGTGTATTCGCCCGGAGGCAGGTTGAGGAATGAGTAGTTGCCTGTCGCATCGGAAATGGCCGTGAACTCACGCCCGGTTCCCGTATTCACTGCCGTAAGATTTACGCTTGGCACGGCGGCGCCGGATGGGTCGGTGATTCTCCCAAAGAGTGTTGCGGTGATGACCTGGGCGAAGCAGACGCCCGCGGCGATTATTCCCCATGCCAGTAAGACTATGGTCAAACGTCCGTTTGAATGTCTACCAGATCGATGCATAACTCCCTCCTGTCCTCAAAACTGATCGCCAGTTAGAGATCGTTCGGTTTGGCGCTGGATGACCAAACGGGTTTTGCCGCAGGCCGACGCGGAGCAGATGGCCGGCTTGATCCTTCAAAAGGGCTCCAGAGTGCGGAGTGGTTTTCCAATTACAATCCACGGGTGGGCTGAAGCCATCTGCTCACCCTGATCGGCGAGGGCTCGAAGGTGATGGCATTTACGACTCAGATCAACTCTTCGTATCAACCCCTGGCAGCGGGCGATTAGAAAAACTACAAGCCGTCGGCCCGGGCTTAACCATTCGTTGAACTTTTAGGAATGGCGCCGTCCAAAAGCCCTTATGAGATTCCAATTTCGGCACAATTCTTACCATGGACGGTATAACCTGTCAAGCGTTAACTTCAATTTGGGAAGTAACATGTAAAAAAGACAACCTATGTGTACGTATATACCACTTATATTGAAGAAAAGACTTCTTAGGGCTGGAATTCGAGGAATTCAGACGGTGGCATTCACGGGGGTTGACCGGCGGCTCGCGGCCAGTTCGTCAATCACGGATCTTTCAATCATGAATCGCGGGGGTTTGAGTGCGGGAATTTCATAGGTCTTCTCGAGAACCGTCAAAGCGGCGCCCAACAGGCTGGCATCACTTCCCAGTACGCCGTAGCAGAACTTCAGGTTGGCCGTGGCATTGCCCAACGCCTGTTTCTTCACGGCTCGGGCAATCTGCTCCAGGAAAATCTCGCCTGCCAACCCCAAGCGGTGGTCGAGAATGATGATTGCAGGATTAAAAAGATTGACCAAAGTGGACAAGCCGAGCCCGAGGTATTTCACTAACTCTTCGACAATCGCGACGCAGGTTTTGTCTCCAAGCTTCGAACCCTCAAGCACTGTCCAACCTGTGACCTTTGTCGGGTCGCCGTGCGCGATTTCGAGCGCCCTTGTTTTGCTACCTTCCTGAATGGCTTTACGGCAACGGGCCTCGACCGCAGATAATCCCACCAGCGCTTCCAAGCATCCAAAGCTTCCGCAATTGCATGCAGGCCCGTTTTCAAGCATAGGAATATGGCCGAACTCGCCGGCGATCCAGTCATGACCAAAAAGCATTTTTCCTGCGGTCATGATGCCGGCGCCCACGCCCTTGCCATACTCAATGTAAATCATATCCTCGGCGTCCTCTCCCGCTCCCAGCACACGCTCGGCAAGGGCTTGTGTGCGCGTGGAGCTTTCAAGGATCAGCGGTACTCCGAACTCTTCCTCAAAGACTCGCTTCAGGGGAACGTTTTTCCAAAAATCCATGCTCGCGGCGAGAATCGAGATTCCCTCCTGCACGTTCACCAGGCCGGGATCAGCGATGCCTGTGCCCATGAGTTTCTCGCGGGGGATGCCTGTTTGTTGAAGAGCTTCGTGTGCGCACCGCACCAACTGACTCAGCAAGCCGTCAACACCACCGGTCAAATTTGCTGACTGAGTGACCTTGCTTTTGATGTGCGGGCGGAGGTTGGTGACCGCTGCCGAAACGCTTTCTGCATCGAACGCCACAGCCAGGATAAAGCCTTGATCCTCATTAAGCTGCAAGAGGGTCTGTTTCCGCCCCAGGGGATTGCTGGAAGGGCCGACTTCCAGAAATTTGCCTTCCCTCAGCAGTTCGCGGACGATGGGTGAGACGACGCTCCAACGGAGGTGCGTCAGTTCGCGGATTTCCGCCCGCGAGATGGGTCCGTACCTTCGCACCAAGGCCTCAATAACCGCTCGATCCCTCTTCTTCTTTTCTGTGACGTGTTTCATTTTTCGGCCTGGACGTGTCCTCTCACTGGCGGCACGGACGAGTGCTGGAGCTGTTGCTGTTTGTGCCTCCCCTCATGATAACACTCGTAATGGAATTATGTGTGCAGCTTCGTATGGGGATTCCTACGGGTTGGAATACCGCGCGTTTGCAGTCTGACCAAGTGAAGTGGAGTCACTCGTTCCTCGTGATGTTTCGCGTTTCATCATTCGATCGAGAGCCATGAGGTTGAGCATCAATTGCCGCGCGTGGTGGTAATTTTCCTGGCGGACGGCGTGGGGTTGGAATGCCATCTCGCGTTCCGCAAAGGCCATAAAAAGCGGGAGTCCGTGAGATTTTAGAGACATTTTTTTGTAAAACGTCTCGTGCGCAAGATCGAAGTAGCGGACCGCCCAATCACTCCCGCGATTTTCGATGATGTTCATTGTTGAGATGAGGACCTCATCGAATGACCATGAAGTTTTGTTCCATTTGTATTCGCCGACTTCGCGGAATTGGTAGCTGGTGCCCACCGGTGTGTCAACTGGCCAATGATAACCTCCTTGGTTGACGTTGATGGAATCCGCCAATCCGCCGAAAATGTAGTCCCAGGCTACATTGAGGTTATGGCGCAGCCGTTCGGCGCAAAGGTCGTACAGCGCCGGGTCCCCGCGGCGCAGGGCTTCGTCCATGATCATCCACAAGGTTTCAACGGAGTGGCCGCACACTGTGACGTTTGCCAATTCCTTGGGCCGGGTGTTGTCCAGATTCAGCGTTTCAGTGGTCAGCCCGAATTCGGGGTTGTAATGATTGTGGACCACAGCGTCGATGCTGCTGTCGGCCATGGCGGTGATTTCCGGGTCGGGCCACCTTCTGAGCATTTGGGTGGCCGTGCGGACCGTGACCATCCATACGCCCTGCGAGCGCACGCCCATCAATCCGGTTTCGGGGTCGGGGACGGCGGGATCTTTGAGCTTGGCGAAGAGCTGCTTCATCATCCGGAAGGCCATTTCTCGCGCTTCGGCGTCTCCTGAAGCGTAGGCGTATTCCTGAAGGCCCTCGGCCGCAAAATACATCCCGAAGAGGTCGCCGCTGAAGGGCTTGAGCAGCATGCCTTCGCGGGAAACCAGTTCGGCCCACGTCCCGTCTCTCTGCGGGAAATGGGCAAGCATAAAATCCTTGGTCCGCCTGGCGACCTCCAGATAGCCGGGGTCTTTTTTGAAATGGTTATAGAGAAAACTGTAGACCCAGATGCCGCGCCCTTGAAACCAGAGAAACTTGGAGTCATTCACGAGCGTTCCATCGTAATCGAGGGCGCACATGAACCCGCCGAACTTGTGGTCGATTCCATAGCGTTCCCAAAAGGGAAGGTAGTCGTCAAAAAGTTCGGATTGATATTGCCGGTGAAGTTCTTCGAGGCTCATTCCGCCAAGTTTGAAGGCCGTGCCGTTATTCTTGCCCTTCGCCGGCGGGTCCAGCGGGCTCGCAGAGATACGCGCCAGCGGCGCCGCGGCGGCGGTCGTTAACGCCAGGAAGCTGCGCCGCGGTAATTTCAGTTTTCTCGACATCGTGAGCCCTCTTGTTCTTGCAATCTTTATCATGGCGGAATCGTTTTCGAAATTACACAGCAAAATGTGCTACTGCCCATTTCTTGACTTTCCGGAGTGCTCTGTTTCAAGTAGGGGCAGCCCTCGTGGCCGCCCGAGGGCGACCGCAAGGGTTGCCCCTACGGTCTGCCTGCCTGGTCCAAATTTCGCAGATTATTGACGTCAGTTTTGTGGCGCAGGTTCGTGGTACATTGTCCCGGCACGCTGCTTTTCGAGCGCCCACGGAAGGAAGGTAATTTGACCCGAAACCAATTCTTGCGACTACTTGCGCTGCCCGCTGCGGGCGGAGTTGCGGCGCGGCTTTGGCCCGGGCAGATCTCACCGCAGTCTTCACTATTGCTTCCCCCAATCCGGGCCGAGTTTTCGAGGAGCCACTGCCGAACGGAAGGCGACACGCTCATCGTTTCTACGGGATTGATTGAAAGAAAATGGCGTTGCACGGGAAAGGGACTCGTCACAATTAGTCTTCGAGACCTCGCGCGCGGCCGCGAATGGTGCGCTCCGATCCGAACCCTGGCATGCGATTGGGCCTATCCGGGCATCATTGATGACGAAAGCGAAGCCAGATTTGTCTCGTTGACCGCCGTTGAAAATGATGATGAGAGCTTCACTTCGCCCCACTTGCGGGTCGTCACCGAAGTGAAATACCCGGCCCAAGGGATTTCGGTGCGCTACGTCATCTGGGCATACCCTGACGCTCCCGGTCTCCGATCGCAGGTTTGGATTCAGGGCAACCCGCAAAAACTACAATCCCCATCCGACGGGCGGGTAGATTACCTGCCACTCAATTGGGAAACGCTTCGGCCCGCGCGAAGATTTGCAGGCTGCTACAACGACACGCAGCATCGCGACACTGCCGGCACGCCTCTACTGCGGGAGGAAGTGGAGCCGCCTTCTGCAGCTCATTTGCCTGCTGTGGATTGGGCCAGTATTGCCGGTTTTGAAGTTGAAGGTGCGGGCGTGCTCTCGGTGAAAGAATCGCATAAGTGCGTTAATCGGCCGGGCGTCAACACAGGGGCCTTTGCCTTTGACTCCTCCGGCTTCCACAACACAGGCTGGGGGCTTGCGCCGGAAGACTTCCTGCCAACGAAGTTCCAGTGGTGCTGGGCGAGCTGGATAGTAGTTTCCGATGCGACGGACGATGGCCGTGAGCTGGCGTTGAAGCAATTCGATCGACTCCGGTATCCCACAAAAGTTTCCCGGGACATGTGGACGTTGGCCTGCACCTGGGGGTCGTCAACGTCCTGGGTTGACGGTCAAATGGCCGCCCGGGAAAAAGAAGTGCTTCTTGAGATGGACTCGGTTGCCGACCTCGGAATCGACCTGCTCCAAATTGATAGCGGTTGGCAAGTGGGTCCTGCGGGCGACCTCAATCACCCTATTCCCACTCACGGTTGGCGGCCGGATTCACAGTCCTACCCAGGCGGCTGGCATGCCGTGGCCGCCCGGCGGGACCAGTTGGGCATCCGGCTGGGGCTGTGGGCCGTGGCCGAGGCTATTCCGCTCGAAGACCTGGAGTGGAATTGGGAGCAACTGCGCCTCACGCAGTTCAAGCTGGATTTCGCGAAGCTCAACAGCTATGGGGCAATCGTGAAGCTCATCGAAAAGGTGCGCCAGTTTGAACTTTTCACTCGCCATCAATGTATCGTCGGATGGGACACAACGGAGAATGCGCCTCGCTTCGGCTATTACTGGGCACGCGAGTACGGTGATCTGCATTTCATGAATCGCAAACCCAAGGTTCCACCGAACGCGGTCTACATTCCCTGGCTGGCGTTGCGCGACTTCTGGCACCTTGCCCGGTACAACAATCTCAACAAGTGGCAGCTTGTCACGCAAAATCCTGAAACCGTTGATCCCACGCTCTCCGATGCCGTCCAACACAGCGCCGCATATTGCTCGGCGACCACGCTGATGGGAATTCCAGAATTCATGACCCTGACCCGCAACTACAGTCCAACAGCGCGGTCGCAAATTCGCGCGCTGCTCAAAATCTACAAGCAATCCCAAAAGGAAATCTTTGAAAGCTTCGTGTTTGCCGTCGGCGACGAGCCTTCAAACCGTTCCTGGACGGGTTTCCAATCTTACCACCCCGACAGCAACGAAGGATTTTTGCTCATTTTTCGCGAGAGGCTAAGTCTCGAAGAGTGCAAGCGAATCCACTTGCGCTTCGTTCCCAGCGGATCGGCAATCAATCTTCAGGATTTAGAAACGGGCGACAAGCGGCGGGTCACGCTGGGCCAGGACGGCTCCGCGAGCTTCACAATCACCAGACCTGCTGATTTCCTCTTCTTGCGATATTCCAAGGAGAGCAGCTAAGCAACTGGGGGACTTTATGCAATCACGGCGTGAGTTTTTGAAGGTGGGCACAAGCGCTATCAGCGGCTTCGCCGTAACCAAGACCGGGCTTGAACCGGCGGGCCCAAGTGCGCCGGGAACTGCCTCCCCGAACTTTGTTTTCTTCCTGGGAGAGGGCCTGCGCGCAGACGAACTGAGCGCCGCAGGAAACAAAATCATTTCCACGCCGCATTTCGATCGCATCGTGAAAGAGGGGATGTCATTTCGCAACGCTTTCGTGGTCAATGCTCTCTGCCTGCCTTCGCGCGCGACGCTGCTTACCGGTCTGTATTCCCACTCGACCGGCTGTGTCGATAATCGCGACCGCGAGATTCCCGGGGAAGTCCCTATCCTGGCGGACAACCTGCGCGAGGCCGGCTACGAAGTGGCCTTTGTCGGCAAATCTCACGTCAAGGATTTGAGCAAGCGCGGCTGGGACTATTATTTCGGCATCGAGGCAGCAGGCGCCGATTACTATAAGCCGATGATTATTGAAGGACAACGTGGGGTTGCGGGACCGCCCGAGCCCCACGAAGGTTACGTTGACGATATCTTGACGGATCACGCGCTGGCGTGGCTCGGAAAGGAGCGGAGCAAGCCGTTTTGTCTGTTCCTCGCCTTCATCGCGCCGCACTCTCCATTCTACCGGCCTCGTCGTTATCTGGATCTCTACGACGGAGTGAAGATCCCCAAGCCAGCTACGTTCGACGATGATTTGCGTGGCTACCCGGGCAAGCCTTTGGCATTTCATGAAGCAAAGAATAAGATCGGAACTACGGTTTCCAACGCAACCTCGAGATCGCTCGAGGAGGTGGTGAAGGACCATTACGCAGGAGTGGTGGCCAATGACGACTGCGCGCGGCGCGTATTCGAAGCTCTCGAAGGTGCTGGGCGTATGGACGACACGGTGATCGTGCTGAATTCTGATCACGGGTTTTTCCTGGGAGAGTGGCGCTTCTACGACAAGCGCTTCATGCACGAACCCTCCATTCGCGTGCCGCTGTCGATTCGGTACCCGAAGCTCATCCGGCCCGACACAGTGCGTGACGAAATGGTGCTCAATCTGGACATTGCTCCCACGCTGCTGGACCTTGCAGGAGTGAAAATCCCCGAGTGGATGCAAGGGCGGAGCCTGCTTCCGTTTCTTAAGGGAGGCGAGCCCCCCGAGTGGCGCAAGGATTGGCTCTACGAATACTACGAATATCCCGGCGCTAACCAAGTCCGTCCCCATCGCGGAATCCGCACCGAACGCTACAAGCTGATCCATTATTATCTCGAGCCGGAGCAGTTCGAGCTCTACGATTTGCGCAGCGATCCAAACGAGCTTCACAACCTCTATGGCAGCCCGTCGAGTGCGGGCCTTGTTGCCGAGCTTCGCAATCGCCTCGACCAGCTTCGAAAGGAAACAGGCGACGAGTTCAATTACGAGACGCCCTCGGGGCAGGAAACGGACAAGGCGCCAGGGTAAGGGATTGCACAGGCAGCTTCCGTTTGTAGAAGTTTTTTCTTCGGTCTATATTATCCCGAACCGATTCGGGGCCCGGCTGCTGAATCGTGGATCTCCAATCCTGGGTGTGGGAGGGCAAGTATGCGTCGCTTCGTCACTATCCTGCTCGGGCTAATGTTCACGGTCCCAGTTACAATTTTGCGGGCGCAAGCACCGGCGTCCTTTCGCGTATTATTCGGGGTCACGGATTCCTCCTCAGTCCGATGGGATGGGACTCTGCAAGTCAAATCTTCCGGCGAGTACCACCTCGAGCCCTGGCGTTTTGAGGGCTCCGATTATATCGACATCCCCGGCTCACGCTTTCGTCTCACCACGCACCCTGCGTT
>JASHSC010000289.1 GCA_030036915.1 Terriglobia bacterium | reverse complement strand
TACCCCTGGCAGGTGCAGCGTAACAACATTAAGTTCCTTTCGCCTCCTCAATTGAGCGGGTAGCGCGAAACGTCCGCCGCTGACAGGCCCGCGTAATTTCGCTCGCCGTGCCGGCTAATCCGCCGAGTCGCGCGTTCGAAATTGGCCGTCTGACGGGGGACATTCGCTGAGCCCCTGACCACAAATTGGAAAAATTTGACTTTCAAAACCACGCGAGGGATACTCCGGAAGGCAATTCCGCGGAGTTAGCTGAGAAGCCGGGTCCTTCGCGTTTTATCCTGAAAACGAAAATACACGCTATGCATTCAACGCTTCTGCAATTACCTAGAGCGGTGTGGCATGCACGGATAGCATGGTTTTATCCTATCTGGACCACCATTACCATCATTGCGGCCATTAGTTCAGGATGGATTGTCGCGAATGCCCCAATACCTTCCCCCCAAAGTGTGGAAGAAAAGCCGACCAAGCCAAGATTATACCTGTGGACTCGTGGCAACATAGCCGCGCTCACCCTGCTGGCGCTCTTCCTTGCGTGCTATATCGAGGTGGTGGTCGTCAAGTGGGAGGATTTTGCCGACTTCGACGACTCATATTTTACCCTTTACACGCTCAAAGGTCGCAACTTCGGGCCTCCAATATGGAATGCCATGGGACGCTTTTTCCCGTTCGGACACCAAGAGTTCAACCTCATTGGTCGATTGACCAAGTCGAATGCCGGGTACCATGTGTTTCCCATTGTTCAGGTTCTAATCCTGTGCTGTATTCTGCTGGCTTTGGCTCACGAGTTGAGCATTGGGGTGCGCACTGCCCTGATTGCCATAATCCTGATTTTTCCCAGCCTAATCGTATGCTTCTCGGGATTGGTATACCCAGACCGAAATGTGGTGTTCTGGGTCACCTGCCTGGCCTTCTTTGTCAGCCGCTTTGAACGGACTCACGCCACCGTGTGGGCTGTGGCCTCGGTCATTTGCGGGCAGATAATGATCTACTACAAGGAGACCGCGGTATTCCTGCTGGCGGGTTTTGCGATCAGCCGGCTCGTCTTGCGTTATTGGAGCGCCCGCACGGCTCGTCTGAAACACACGCTGCTTGGCAATAAGGAAAGCGTGCTGGACTTGTGCTTCATTTCGTTGGGCGTGTTCTTGTTCCTTTATTATGCCGCGGCGATGTTTCCCCGTCCAAACCTTGCATACGTCGATCTCATGGGGGTTTCGCGCCTGGCGGCCATCACCTTCTACGTGGAAGTAGATCCGCTTGCCTGGGTCTTCGTCAGCGTTGTGATGTATAGAACCTATCGGATCATGAGGCATCAAGTTCAGCCGGAACTACTGTGGGACGGACTGGCCTATGGTGGAGCCGTTTGTTTCACTTCTTACCTTATCCTTGGGTTAATCCAGGTGTACTACACGGCGCCGATAGACCTTGTTGCAGTCCTATACCTTGCCCGATTGGCTTTTCGTTCGTGGAATATGATGCCCCGGTATCGGAGGGCGATAGGATTAGGACTGGCATGCATCTTCATATTCTATGTAGGGGTTCTTTCCGCCCTGCGTTTATACGAGCGCAAAAACCTCATCCACGCAAAGGCTAAAATCGCAGATGTCATTAAAGATCGCGTCTTGAACAGCACACGGAATGAGCATAGGCTTTTTTTCCCGTTTACAAAGCTCTACATTCTTAGCGAGTTCGCCTCCTACCTCACCTATCGCGGTATCCCCTTGGAGGTGGGAACGGATGATCCTGAAACTCCAGGCGGGGTTGTTATCGCGAGTACCTCTGCTTCAAAAGACATGCCCTGCGAGCCGTATATCAGCATAATGTGTCGTGCGGCCGCCAGACCTGAGCCGGGCGACCTGGTGATAGGGTTGCCTGACGACGCGGAGTCCGCTGCTGAAATTGACAGGTATCGAAATGCGGGGGCGCCAATCTATCAATACTCGCCTCTGCCTCGCATTCCAGGATGGTTGTTCCCACTCGTTAACAATCTTCGCGCAATCGCGATCCTGGAAAACGAGAGGCAGGGGATTCCTGATCGCTGGCTGCGAGCATCTGTGACTCTGTGGAAATAAATCATTCCGTTGGGAGATCCCCGGCTCTGCCGGAGGATGATCGTTTTCCTCCTCAAAATGCCACCGGCAAAGTCCTGAGCATTCGCGCGGCGGGCTTGTGCATCTCCCACTCGGGCTTCTCATTGGTGAGACGAAGTCGGGGCATTCGCTTGAGCAGAGTTGAAAAAACGATCGAGCCCTCGGTGCGGGCGAGCGGCGCTCCCACGCAGAAGTGGATTCCCATTCCGAAAGCGATATGGCAGTTGTCCTTTCGGCGGATATCGAACCGGTCCGGCTCGCTGAAGTAGGCGGGGTCGCGGTTGGCGGCATTAAGCATTTGGAATACCGTTTCGCCGGCGCAAATTTTCTTGCCACCCAATTCCGCATCCTGCTTCATCAAACGCGGCTGGCGGGCGATGGGGCTTTCGTAGCGCAGCATCTCCTCAATAGCCGTGGGCATGAGCGCTGGCTCATCCTTCAGAAGCTGCATTTGGTCGGGGTGCCGCAGCAGGGCGTAAATCCCATTGCCGATCAGCGACGTGGTGGTTTCATGCCCCGCGACGAGCAGGGTGATGCAGGAATTCACCAGCTCCGGCTCGGTCAGCCGGTCGCCATCGGCTTCCACAGCGGCCAATTCGCTCACCAGATCCTTGGCCGGGTTGCGACGCTTTTCACGGATCAGGTCAATCATGTAAGGGCGGATTTCAATCAGGGCTTTCTGCGACTTGTGAATGACTTCCGGCGCGGGCTTGTTGACGCCCTGGAACGCCAGGATCTCATCGGCCCATTGCTTGAATTGGTTGACCTGGGATCGGGGAACGCCGAAGATTTCGGAAATTACGGTGACGGGCACGGGGATCGCCAGGTCGCGGATGATGTCCATGTGCCCGGACGCCTGCACGGCGTCCAGAAGCTCATTCACAATTTCCTGAATGCGCGGCCGCATGGATTCCACCACGCGCGGCGTAAATGCCTTGGAGACCAGGGCGCGAAACCGCGTGTGGTCCGGCGGATCGGAATGGATCAAACTCTTGGGGCGGTAGTGCTCCTCGAAGACCTTGAATTCCTGGCGCCTTTCCGGAGGCAAATACTCCACTACCCGGCCAAGGCGGCCTTCATTTGAGAAATGTGTGAATTCTTTGAACGTGATCACAATATCGTCATAGCGAGTCAGCACCCACGAGCCCATGGAATCGCTCCAGTGGACCGGATCCTCCTCACGCAACTGGCGCAGGATCGCGTATGGGTCCTCCATAAATTCGCGAGTGACCAGCAAATCATCCAATGCTTTCAGCGAAGCGGTTTGCATGGGGTTATTCTGAACAATATCGAGCGCGCAGTCGAGAGAAAAACCATGGAAAGCTTCCATGGTGATTCATCACAATGAGTTATATACACACATGCTATGGCTAAGCGCGTTCAAATTATTATGAGGGATTCAGACTGCCGAGAGATAAAGCGCGCCGCCCGCTCCGGTCAGTGGCATGGAAGTCGAAGGTGCGATGTTACTTCGAGGCGGCTTCCAGCTCGTCCGCCGCGCGCTGGATCAAGGCCGCTTCACCGTCCAAAATTCTGCCGATTTCCGCCAGGCCATCGTCGGCTTCCTTCCACTTTTTCTGTTCGATCGCCTCCCGAGCGGCGGGTAGAGTCTTAACGCCGTAGCCGGTGTAAAAGCCCGGCGCGTAGATCTGGTGGGCGAACCAGGGGCGGCCGGGGAGCCCGCTTGCGCTGGTCAATTTACGCTCACTTTCGATGAGAAGCTCGTTCACAGGCTGGAGTGAAGCGTGGGCCAGCGCTGCCCCGCCGTTGACGCGGACCATTTCGAGTGCCGTTTGGTACCGCAACGCGCTGCGGCTAAGCGCGTCCACACCGTTGTCGAGCGGGGCAAAATCCAGATACGGCGGCGGGTCCTCCTTGATGGGCGGCACCATCGGTTCCCTGGGGTCGTTGGTGGCGGAGAACACGCCCTCATCAATTTCCAGGTTGCGCTCACGCACGGCGTCCTGCTTGTCCTTCAGCAGTTTCTTCAGCTCGTCGTCGTAAGTGTGGATAGTATCGGCCAGACCGGTGAAGTCAAAGGGCAGAAGGTCGGCGTCGGCAAGGCGCATCATCGCTGTCCCCGCGGTTTGCGCAAGCGCCTGAACATACGTAAAGTCAGTATCACCGAAATGGGTATACCAATAGAAGTCATCGTAAATCGAATGGTAAATTCCGCCGCCTGACTCTCCTCCGTAGCCCAGGTCGAGGGATGCAATCCCCAGGTGATCGATAAAGACCGTGTAATCCGAGCCCGATCCGAGCGCGCTGATGTGCCAATCGGCGTGGCTACGCGCCTCTTTGCGCTCTTCGGCATTGCCGTGGGCGATCAATTCGAGCTGATGGCGTTTCCAGACGCTCAGCTTAGTTTCCGGGTCCTCGATGTCGCGCGCCACTCCATTAATGAACTTCTCGAGCGTGTGCGAGCCCTCCGCACCGAGGTAGCCGCGGCCGTTGCTGTCGGAATTGATGTACACGGCGGCGTGTTGGCGCAGCTCATTGGCGTGCTCTTCGCCCCACTCGGTTGAACCCAGCAGCCCTTCCTCCTCGCCGTCCCATACGCAGTAGATAATGGTGCGGCGGGGTTTCCAGCCTTTCTTCAGAAGTTCGCCCATCGCCCGCGCCTCTTCCATTTCCGCAACTGTACCCGAGACGGGATCTTCCGCGCCGTTCACCCAGGCATCCTCGTGGTTACCTCGCACGATCCATTCGTCGGGTGAAGTCGAGCCCGGGATGCGGGCAATGACGTCGTAGAGAGTCTTGGTGTCCCAATTGGCTTCGACTTTTAGATGGACCTTCGCGGGGCCGGGGCCGACGTGATAGGTGATGGAGAGCGAGCCACGCCAATTTTCCGGCGCCACAGGCCCGCGCAGGGCAGAAAGCAACGGCTGCGCATCCCCGTATGAGATGGGCAACACCGGAATTTTGGTAATGGTTTTGGCTTCGCTAAGGGGCAGGCGCTTGGCGTCTTTGGTCGCGCCAATGTTCGGGGTCAGCGGGTCTCCTGGATAAAGCACCATATCCATCACGCTGCCGCGCTGCACACCCTCCAGCGGCCGCCAGGCGCCGCCGGGGAAAACGTCGCCGCGGAAATAGCCGTCCTCATGCGGGTCGGAGTAGATGAGGCACCCCACCGCGCCGTGCTCGGCCGCCACTTTGGGTTTAATTCCGCGCCACGACACGCCGTAGCGCGCAATCACAATCGCACCCTTGACAGAAACACCCAGGCGTTCCAGCTCATCGTAATCGGCTGGGACGCCGTAGTTAACGTAAACCAGTGGGGCCGTGACATCGCCATCCGCGGAGTAGGCGTTGTAGGTGGGGAGTTGCTCGGAGTGTTGATCGGAGGTGGGATCGACGCTCACCGTCGGTTCCTCGAGCGTTGCGGTGAAGTGCGTGGGCGCCACGAGTTCAACTTGGCGCTCCTTGGGCGTAGGAAGGAGGACGTAAAAATTCTCGATGTGCACGTCCCAGCCCCATTCCTTGAAGAGGGACATGATCCATTCTGCGTTTTCGTGGTCATATTCGGTGCCCACGTGGTGGGGTTGCGCGGAAAGCCGTTGCATATAACTGCGCAGATTCGCCGGGCTGGGGATGGCGCGGAATTTGCCCTCCCAATCGCGCTCGGCACGCGACGAGTCGGCGGAAAATCCCGCGAGCATGGCGGGCGAGTCGCCTGCATCCGCCGCGCCCGGCTGGGCAACCACGGCCGCCGGATTTGCCAGGCGGTACAGGATTAAACCCGCGAAGAGCGACACCATGATGCCCACCAGAGAACGCCCCATTCACAACCTCCTCGAGAAAATATGCGAGGCAGTATATCGCATTGTGGCCGCTGGGCAAGAAGTTGTAGGGGCGGTCTATCGACCGCCGTCGACGCGCATCGAGCACCGCTACAACGGGAGGGTGATTGCCGGAGATTTACACTTTGACGGTGGAGCGGATGCGCAGCGAAGCGGCAATGCTCTTCAGGCCTGGGTCGCCGCCGATGACTTCCATCATTTTGCGGGACATCTTGCCGTCGATTTCCGACTCGCGGTGAATTTCCACCGGGTAGCGGACGATGAGGTCAAGTCCGTTTCCGTCCAGTTGGAAGCAGGATTTCGGCTTGGGTGAGGAGTATCGACTGGTCATCAAACTCTCGGAGGTTTCGTGCTGCTCCTCGATGGTGCTGCCGTACTCGGCATAAACCTGATTGACGGCCTCCAGCAATTGACTTTCCGCCCGCCCGTAATCGCTTCCCGGCGGGAGGGTGACGGAAATTTCATGCCAGGCGTGGGAGGTGCCGGGGATTTGTTTGAAGAAAGGCGCATTCTGGAAGAGCAAAGAATTTGAGAGCACCACCAGCCGGCCGGTGGGGTACATATCCGCGCCCGTACCCGCCAATTCCATGATGTAAAATCGAACCATTCCTACATCCACAACGTCGCCAGTGACTCCGGCGACGGTGATGCGGTCACCCACGCGGACACCGTATCGCCCAACCAAAAAGAAATAGGCCGCAACCGAGAGGATGACCGTCTGAAGAGCCACGGCAACGCCCGCCGTGATGAATCCCGCGAAAGTGGCCAATGACCCGAATTCACTGATGAACCCAAGGACAATTACCATCACCATCAAAAAAACGGTGACGAATCGCTGCACCAACAGTAGTTGATGGCGACGGCGTGGCTCCTTGACATATTTGAACGTGCCCCTCCGCCAGAGCCGGGAAAAGACCATCACCACGGCCAACCCGATCAGGACGGCGAAGATCCGGACCAGCACCATGCCCAGGATGCGCATGCATTCTTTGTGAATGGAGCTCTGCCACTCCTGCAGGTTGACCCCGCACTCCTCAAGGGCAATGATCTCCTGGCTGAGGGGAAGCGTGGCAGCGGAGATTTGCTTAAATTCCGCGGTAAGAGCATCAAGGCGTTGCCGCGTAGCCTCAGCCTGCGCGGGGTCCGCGGAGGGCGGCTGGCCGGCGAGAGTGCGCGCGTTCTGGATGTCCGCCCGTAGCTTGGCGACAAGGGGAGTCTGAAGATCGCGGGCGAGCCTGGTGATTTGCGCTGCGCCGGAGTCGAGCTGATCCACCGCGTGCAAATCTTCCAGACGCGAGAAGAGCAGGGAGGCCTGGCTGATAAGCCCTCCACCCGGGACGGATTCTTGCGTCGAAGCAGAAGGCGCGGCCGCCGGTTTTTCGCCTTTTGCCTGCACACTCATGAAAACGTCCGGAACGGATTTCTTCAGGTCTGTGATTTCGGCGGGCAAACCCGCTTCCTGTGCGTTGTTGCCGGCGGCGAATTTCTGCAATTTCCCGATGGCGTCCTGCACGGCCTGGTCCAGCGACAACTCCGCCTGCAGGTTGTCCCGCTGCGCAGTTAATGTCTGGAGTTTTTTCCCGTAAGCCTTGGCGATTTGCTTGTCCAGGCCGTCAATTTGCGCTTGCACCTGCTGGGTCTGCGCCGCAGCTCTGGCCGCGGCCGCGGGGAGGTTGGAAGCTTCGGGGGCGGCGCCGGAGGCGGGGGCGTTGGCCGCGGCGTGTCCCGGTGCAGGTAGGAGCTCCGCCTGAGCTTCCGCCGATTCGAAGGCAAGCTGAAGCGCCTGCCCGGCAAGACTCCGTGCGTTCTCGAAATAAAACGCGTCACTCGCCTGGCCCGCCCCCTCGTTGGCGCCGGTCATTTGTTTGTACCAGTTAATGGCGGCGTTGAGATGATGGATGATATCGTCGGCTTCGGTCGATTTGGCTTGAGTAGGCGCCAAGACTACGCCTACGGCGAGAATGATAATACCGGCTATGGTGTAAATAGCTCCGTGACGACCTTTGAATTCTCTTGCCTTGAGCATTCCATGTTTCCCTTCGCTCACTCGCATGAGCAGATTTCCACTTCGTTGTCCTGATCGTTTTAATTGTACATCCAAGCTGCGCTCTTGTTGCGGCGCTTCGCGCGCCGTAATGTGGACTCGCCAGCCTTCCTGTAGCGGCGGTCTACCGACCGTTGCAGAGGCTTGTCCGTCAACTGACGGACAAGCCGTACAATTCGACGCTCATAGAGCGCCGCTACAGCCAAATGCGAAGGAACCTGTTCAATTGCATAAACGCCCAGTCGCAGGCGCTCACCTTTTGATATAATCTGTCCAATGCCAAAATTTGGAGGGATGGGTGAGCGGTTGAAACCGGCGGTCTTGAAAACCGTTAGCCCCGAAAGGGGCTCGGGGGTTCGAATCCCTCTCCCTCCGCCACGCACCGTGCGGCACGTGGCTCGATAGTGTTTCGGACGATTTTTGTATCGGCTGTACCGGCCGCGCCCCGGGTGGAGTGCTGCTTTGTCAACCTCGGGATATAATATCGGCGAATTCATAGTTGCGATTTCGTTGACACTCCATTTTCCTGTGTGTTATCTTGCAGGATTGTTTTAACCATTCGGAACGAACAAGGAGGCTCTGATTGAGCGAGCCGAAGCACCACTTTCTGTTTTCTTCTGAATCTGTAACCGAAGGCCACCCTGACAAAATGTGCGATCAGATTTCTGACGCGGTTCTTGACGCGGCGCTTTCCGCCGATGCGCAGAGCCGTGTGGGGTGCGAATCCATGGTGAAGGACCATTCCGTCTACGTGGCGGGAGAAATTACCACCAAGGCCTCGCCCAACATTGAAAAACTGGTTCGAGACACCGTTCTTAAGATCGGCTACACGGATGAGGCCGGCGGCTTTACGGCGAAGAATTGCGATATCCATGTGAACCTGACCCGGCAGAGTCCTGACATCAGCCAGGGCGTGACGCCGGGCGGCGCCGGCGACCAGGGAATGATGTTCGGTTACGCCTGCACTGAGACCGACGAACTGATGCCGTTCCCGATTATGGCGGCGCACAAGCTCTGCATGCGCCTGGCGGAAGTTCGGCGCAACGGGACGCTCGACTTCATCCGCCCCGACGGCAAGTCGCAAGTGACGGTGGAGTACGAAGGTTCGCAGCCCGTGCGCGTGGACGCCGTCGTGGTTTCCACGCAGCACTCCGACAGCGTCAGCACGGAAAAGCTGCGCGAAGGCGTGCTGGAGTGCGTTATCAAGCCGGTCATACCGGGGCATCTGCGCGATGGGAAAACCAAATATCACATAAACCCCACGGGACGTTTCGTAACGGGCGGGCCGGTGGGCGATTCCGGCCTGACTGGACGCAAAATTATTGTGGATACATACGGTGGTACCGCCCATCATGGCGGCGGGGCATTCTCCGGAAAAGATCCCACGAAAGTCGATCGCTCCGCGGCCTACATGGCGCGATACATTGCCAAGAACGTCGTGGCGGCGGGCCTCGCCGACCGCGCGGAAGTTCAACTCGCTTACGCCATCGGCGTTGCCGACCCCGTCTCCGTAATGGTGGATACGTTCGGTTCCGGGAAGATTGACCAGGCAAAACTTGAAAGCCTCATTCGCAAGCATTTCAAACTGACCCCCCAGGGAATCATTGAGTCGCTCAATCTGCTGCGCCCCATCTACCAAAAGACCGCGGCTTATGGCCACTTCGGCCGTCCTGATCCAGATTTTTCATGGGAGAAGACCGACAAGGCCGCAATCCTCAAAAAGGAGGCGGGCCTCTGAATGGCTTCCACCAGAAAACTCACAGGTGACGTAAAGGACGCCGGCCTTGCGGCAAAAGGCAAAACACGCATCGAATGGGCGAATCAGTGGATGCCCGTTCTACAAATCATTCGCAAGCGATTCATCAAGGAGCGGCCGCTCGAGGGCGTGAGGATTTCCGCTTGCCTCCACGTGACCACCGAAACCGCGAACCTGATGATTACCCTGCGGGACGGCGGGGCGGACGTGGTCTTGTGCGCTTCCAATCCGTTGAGCACGCAGGATGACGTGGCGGCTTCGCTCGTCAAAGATTTCAAGATTCCGACCTATGCCATCAAAGGCGAGGATAAGGAAACATATTACTCCCATCTCGCCTCCGCGTTGGAACACAAGCCCCAGGTGACCATGGACGACGGTGCGGACCTGGTGACGATGATTTTGACCAAGCGCGCGGAGCTGGTGCCGGGAATTGTAGGCGGGACGGAAGAGACCACAACAGGCGTGATTCGCCTGCGCAGCATGCAGAACGACGGCATGCTGAAGTATCCCATCGTGGCCGTCAACGACGCGGACACCAAACACCTTTTTGACAATCGCTACGGTACGGGGCAGTCCACCATTGACGGAATTCTGCGCGCCACCAACCTGCTCTTCGCCGGTCTGCACGTGGTGGTGTGCGGATACGGCTGGTGCGGGCGCGGCGTGGCCATGCGCGCCAAGGGCCTGGGTTCCGACGTGATCATTACGGAGACCAATCCCACCCGCGCGCTGGAGGCGGTGATGGACGGCTTCCGCGTCATGCCGCTGGCCGAGGCTGCAAAGATCGGCGACGTTTTCGTCACCGTTACCGGCGACAAGTCGGTTATCACCACCGCGCATTTCCGTGCCATGAAAGATGGGGCGGTGGTGGCGAATTCCGGCCACTTCAACGTGGAAATTGATTTGCCCGCTCTCGAAAAACTTTCGCTCAGCAAGCGCCAGACGCGCGACTTTGTGGACGAATACACGATGCGCGACGGCCGGAAGATTTATGTTCTCGGTGAAGGCCGCCTGATCAACCTGGCCGCGGCGGAAGGCCATCCCGCCGTGGTCATGGACATGAGCTTCGCAGACCAGGCTCTTTCCGTGGAATATATGGTAAAGAACCACAAGAACCTTGAATCCAAAGTTTACCCCGTGCCGGCGGATATCGATCAAAACGTTGCCCGGCTCAAATTGCAGTCCTTGGGCATCACTATTGATCGTTTGACCCGCGAGCAGGAGGAGTATCTCTCCTCCTGGTCGGAGGGAACGTAGAAGGGCAGTGCACAACTGAATGGTGGCACGGCCTTCCAGAGGCCGTGCGCATAGGCTGACAGCCCATGCCACAAAGGCCGGCTTTGTAAGCTGTCAGCTCTAATTGGTAAGCTTTTTTCCCCATGAAAGAATTCGCCACTTGGGCGCTCGATACCGCCGTTGCGCGCGGCGCCACATACGCCGAAGTCAGGGTGATGGACACCCGGCAGCGCTACCTTTCCACCAAGAATGGGCAGCCTTCCCAGGTAAGGGATTCGCAATCTCTCGGACTGGGCGTGCGCGTGATTGCGGACGGAAGCTGGGGGTTTGCTTCCACCGACACGCTGACGCGGCATGACGTTGACCGCACGGCATCGCTGGCTGTGGAAATCGCCCGAGCCAGCGCCCTGGCCAAGAAGCACGCCGTCCACCTGGTTCCGGAAGAGAAAATTCTGGATAACTGGGTCGCGCCCTGCAAGATAGATCCCTTCTCGATTCCCGTTTCTACGTGTCTCGAACTCCTGCTCAAGATCGACAAGGAATTGCGCGGCGTAATCGGCGTGACTGTGGCGGAAGCCGCAATGGATTTCCGCCGCATCGAGCAGCTTTTCCTTTCCAGCCTGGGCTCGGAAATTTACCAACTCAAGACGCAGACAGGCACCGGTTATGCTGCCACATCTTTTTCGGAGAATCAGATTCAGCGCCGATCATACCCGAATTCGTTCGGCGGCCAGTACCAGACCAAGGGCTACGAGCTGGTGGAGGAGTTGAATCTTCTGCAGAATGCGCGGCGCATCGCGGAGGAATCCGTGGCGTTGCACAAGGCCGACCAATGCCCCGCCGGAGTGAAGGACATCATTCTTGACAGCTCGCAGCTTGGTTTGCAGATTCACGAATCCGTCGGACACCCCATTGAACTCGACCGGGTGCTAGGCACGGAAGCGAACTTTGCGGGAATGAGCTTCCTGACGCTGGACAAACTCGGCTCGTTGCAATACGCCTCGGATATTGTGAACATCGTTGCGGACGCCACGCCGGCGCACGGTCCCGGGCTTGGCACGTTTGCATACGATGACGAAGGTGTTCCCGCGCAGTGCACGCCGATCATCCAGTGCGGCCAGTTTGTGGGTTACCTCAGCTCGCGCGAGACGGCTTCCGCCATCGGCCGCCAGCGTTCCAGTGGAGCAATGCGCGCCGAGGGCTGGAACCGCATTCCGCTGATTCGCATGACCAATGTCAGCATTTTGCCGGGAAGCTGGAAGCTCGAAGATCTGATTTCCGACACCGATGACGGCATCTACATGGAAACCAACCGGAGCTGGTCGATCGACGACCGCCGCTACAATTTCCAATTCGGCACGGAAATCGGCTGGGAGATCAAGGGCGGAAAGAAAACCCGCATGCTGAAGAACCCCAGCTACGGCGGCATTACCACCGACTTCTGGAACTCCTGTGACGCCATCTGCGGCCCGCAATACTGGACGCTGTGGGGAACTCCCAACTGCGGCAAGGGCCAGCCCATGCAGACGATGGGTACGGGCCACGGCGCTTCCCCCGCGCGCTTCCGAAAAGTTCAGGTGGGAGTGGCGTACCCGGGTTGAAAAACCTCTTGAAATGAATCTCACTCGTCAACGCGCGGCAGAAGTTTTCGACAAGGTGCTGAAATATTCCACGGCCGAGGAAACGGAAGCCACAGTTTCCGCCAACTCCTTCGCACTAACCCGCTTCGCCAATAATACCATCCACCAGAATGTTGCGGAGGAGGGCGC
>JASHSC010000288.1 GCA_030036915.1 Terriglobia bacterium | reverse complement strand
TGCAGGTTTTCCTCCTTGGGAGGCAGGTCCAGGATGACGAAACGGGGATCGTGCGTCTGTCCGTTCATGCGACGCTCACCGCCTTTTTCTCGTAGGGGCAAGAACCGAGCTTGAGGTGTTCATCGAACTCGCCCCGGAATTTCTTCAGGATGCTGATGGCGGGCATGGCAGCGGCATCGCCCAGGGGGCAGAGGGTTTTTCCCAGGATGTTGTAGGAAACATCGAGAGCCGTGTCCGTATCGTCGGGCAGCGCTCCGCCGCCGTGGAAACGCTTGATCATGTGATTCAGCCAGGAGGTTCCTTCGCGGCAGGGAATGCACCACCCGCAGGATTCGTGCGCGTAAAAGTGCATGATGCGGCCCATGACTTTCACCATGCACGTGTCTTCATCCATGATTACGACGCCGCCCGAGCCCAGCATCGATCCGATCTTCGCCACCGAGTCGTAATCCATGTTCACGTCAATCTCGCTGGCCAGCAGCACCGGGCAGGACGAACCGCCGGGAATCACCGCCTTGAGCTTTTTGCCTCCGCGCACGCCTCCGCCGATTTCCTCAATCATCCGGCGCAGCGGAAATCCCATAGGCAGTTCGTAAACGCCCGGGCGATGGATGTGCCCGCTCAGGCAGAAAAGGCGGGTGCCGCCGTTCTTGGGCGAGCCGAGCTGCGAATACCACTCGGCGCCTTTCAGGATGATGTGCGGGACGTTGGAAAGGGTTTCTACGTTGTTGATGACGGTCGGCCCGCCGTAGAGTCCAACCACGGCCGGAAAGGGCGGCTTGATTCGCGGGTAGCCCCGCAGGCCTTCGAGCGAGTTGAGCAGAGCTGTTTCCTCACCGCACTCGTAGGCACCGGCCCCCGTGTGGGTGCAGATATCGAAATCGAAACCCGAGCCCAGGATATTTTTTCCCAGGTATCCGCCGGAATACGCTTCCGACAGCGCGCGATCCACGATTTCGAGCAGGTAGCGATACTCGCCACGAACGTAAATGAACCCCTGGTGCGACTGAATGGCATGGCCGGCGATGATGATGCCCTCAATGAGCTGGTGCGGGTCGTACTCCATCAGCGGGCGATCCTTGCAGGTGCCGGGCTCGCTCTCATCCGCGTTGCACACCACGTATTTGGGCTTGGCTGATTGTTTGGGAACAAAGCTCCACTTCATCCCCGTGTTAAAGCCCGCACCGCCGCGCCCGCGCAGCCCGGAATTCTTCACCAGGTTGATCACGTCATCCGGCGTCATGGCCAGGGCTTTCTTCAGAGCCTCATAGCCCTCGTTTTGGACGTACGTCTTCAGAGAAGTGGAATCGGGCAAGGCGAATCGCTTGCTGATCACCTTCACTTCCAGCGGGCTGTTGCCCATGGGGTTGTTGTAACCAGGCATATTTGTTGCTTAAAACCCGAAATTCACTTCTTGTTGTATTCGCTAATCACTTCGTCGATTCTCGCCGGCGTCAGGTTCTCGTAAAAATCGTAATTCACCTGCATGGCGGGCGCGCCGCAGCACGCTCCCAGACACTCCACTTCCTCCAGCGAAAACCGGCCATCCGCCGTGGTCTGCTTATGTTTGATTCCCAGCTTGCTGCTGCAATGCTCAAAGACCTCATCGGCGCCGCGCAGCATGCAGGAAATGTTGGTGCACACCTGAAAGTTGTATTTTCCCAGAGGCTTGCGGTGCAGCATGGAGTAGTAGCCGATCACTTCGATGACTTCGATGGGCCGAACGTCCACGCGCCGGGCCACTTCGGCAATGACTTCATCACTCACGCATCCCACTTCATCCTGGGCGTAAAGAAGCAAGGGCACCATCGCCGATCTCTTGAGCGGGTAGCGGCCAATGAGTTGGTCGAATTTTTTTTGCAGCGATTCAGAAAGCATGGCAACAGGCCTTTAACCTTTTATCGATCCACTTCTCCAAGAACGATGTCAATCGTCCCGATGCACGCCACAACGTCGGCAATTAAGCGGCCTTCGATGAGCTTGGGCAGCGCCTGCAAGTTCGCGAAGGAAGGCGCGCGTACATGGCAGCGGAAGGGCTTCGGCGATCCGTCGCTGACCATGTAGAAGCCCAGTTCGCCGCGCGGCGATTCGATCGCCTGGTAGACCTCGCCCACGGGCGGATGAAATCCCTCGGTCACAATCTTGAAGTGATAAATCAAGGCCTCGATGGAAGTCTTCATGCTCTCGCGCTCCGGCATCACGATGTGCGGAGCGTTGGCCTTCACCGGCCCTTCGGGCAAGCCCTCCATCGCCTGATTTACGATGCGCAGCGACTGGCGCATCTCCTCGACTCGAGCGAGATACCGCCCGTAAACGTCGCCTTCCGGGCGCGTTGACACCTTGAAATCAAACTTCTCGTAGCCTGAGTAAGGCTCCTTCTTGCGAATGTCCCAGTCGACACCGGAGCCGCGCAGCGACGGACCGGAAAGGCCGTAGGCAATGGCATCTTCAGCGGAAATATACCCGACGCCCTGCGTCCGGCTGAGCCAGATGGGATTTCGGGTCAGGAGCGTCTCGTATTCCTCTATGCGCGCGGGAAAACTCTTCACAAACTTCTGCACGCCCTTCAGCCAGCCGAGCGGCGGTTCGAGCGCCAGCCCGCCGATGCGGAAATAGCTGGTCATCATGCGTTGGCCGGAGACGGCCTCAAAGATATGCAGAATCTCCTCCCGCTCGCGGAAGCAGTAGAGGAAAACGGACATGGCGCCCAGATCAATGGCATGTGTGCCGAGCCATACCAAGTGACTCTGGATGCGTGTCAGTTCGGTGAGCAGCACGCGAATCCATTGGGCGCGCGGCGGGATTTCGAGGCCCAGCAGCTTTTCCGTCGCCAGGCAGAATCCCAGGTTGTTGGAGAGAGGCGCAAGATAATCCATCCGGTCGGTAAGAGTGATTCCCTGGTGGTAGGTCTTGCTCTCGAAGGACTTTTCGAAGCCGGTGTGCAGGTAGCCGATGTCGTACAGGGCGCGCACCACAGTTTCGCCCTCAAGCTCCAGCACCAGGCGCAGGACCCCGTGCGTCGAGGGGTGCTGCGGTCCCATGCTGAGAATGACCCGCTCTTCGTGACCAGGAATCCTCTCGAGGGTTACGGGCATTTAGCGGTAACCCTCCGTGGGATAATCTTTGCGCAGTGGGTGGCCTTCCCACTCGTCCGGCAGCAGCATGCGGCGGAGGAAGGGATGGCCATCAAACCGGATGCCAAACAAATCGAAGACTTCACGCTCGAACGCATTGGCGGAACGCCAAACCGAACAAGCGGAAACTGTGTGAGGATCGTCCCCGCTCACTCGAACCTTCAAACGCAGCCGCAGGGCATTTTTCATGGATAGCAGGTGATAAACCACTTCGAACCTCGGTTCTTGCGGGTATAAATCCAGCGCAGTCACGTCGGCAAGGAAGCTGAATTTCAGGTCTGGTGCGTCACGGAGGAACTCGCAAGCTCGAATGAACCGGGTGTGGGGGATGTACAGAGTTACCTCGTCTCGAAAGGTGCTTGCATCTTCCACCGCCTCGGCGTCGAACTCTCTCAGCTTGACAAGTGCAGGGAACGTTTGTAAATCGGCGGCCATAGATTCGAATCATCCGCTAATCGGGGCTCAGCCCGAAGGGTGGACACAGAGTGACGGCAGTTAGGCGATCCAGACAATTTGATGATCAGTGACCGGTGGAGGGTTCCTGAAACCCAGTCTTATTGTTCGGCTGATCATTAAATCTCACCTATCGCCGATGATCAGCGAGTCCAATCGAGAGCGCCTTTTTTCCAAAGATAGACATAGCCTGCAAACAGGATCGCAATGTACACAATCATTTCAAAGAAGCCAGGCCATCTTAGGCTCTTGAAAACCACGGCCCAAGGATAAAAAAACACGGCCTCAACTTCGAACAGGATGAAGAGCATCCCAATCAGGTAGAAACTGATGGAAAAGCTCCCTCGTGCATCCCCGACGGGGGTGATGCCACACTCGTAGGGCGCCAGCTTCTCTTTCGAAGGCCGTTTCACCCCTACCCACCACGAAAGGCCCAGAATGCCTGCGGCCAGCGCCACAACGCATATCACTTGAATCAATATGGGGATGTAAACTCCAGCCATTGCAGTCACTTAGAAGGACTTCGATGTGCCTTACCCGGACTGAAAACTATACGGGGGCGGTCCGAAGAGTGTCAAGTTTTTTCTTGCCTCATGGGGACGTAGCCAGTAACATCTGATTGAAAGCGTCAGGGTAACTCCCGCGCACGGGGCATAGATGCATGGTGATGGGGTTTAACACCGATATTAAACACGAAGGCGTGGTTTATCATATTCAGACCGAGCCCCGAAAGGATGCCGGAATTGATACAACGGTTTACACCAAGGGCGCGGTGATTCACAAGTACAAGAGCTCCTACCAAGACTTGTTGGACGCGCCCGACTTTAGCGATGACAAGTTGAAGCGCCGCCTGGAAGACCAGCATCGCCTGATTATTTCGCGCATTCGCGCCGGAGAGATTAAACCCGCCCCCCAACCCTCGCAACCTGCCTGAAATGGAGCTCTCCTTGATCACGATCCATCTCAACGGGGAACTTCGCGAAGTTCCCGCCAACCTGGATCTGGCCGCGCTGCTGGAATGGCTCAGGATGCCTGCCGATCGCGTGGCGGTGGAGCGCAATCGCCAGGTCACTCCCAGGTCCGCCTGGCCAGAAACGATCATCCTGCCCGACGATCATTTGGAAGTGGTACACTTTGTGGGAGGCGGCGTGGACGCCAGCCCGAAGCCTTTCGCCAATAGCCGGAAGAAAGAACCGTCATCTCCACCGGCGAGCACTAAATGAACCCTGCCATCCCAAATCCCGGGCACGTCACGGTCGTCGACCTTCTCATTAAGCTGGCGGTCATGGCTTTACTCGCGGGATTCATTGCTCGCTTCAGTGAATTCCGGCGCCTCCTGATGATTGAGCAGCGCGGCCCGCGCGAGAAGATCAATTTCGCCGTGTTCCTAGGTTTACCGTTTATGGTTGGGGTTCTGGCCCGCCTGCTGGCCGACTATTGGACGGCGGATTTGAGTTTGGAAATCACTGTGGTGGCGGGTCTCCTGGGCGGAACGATTGTGGGCTTGGCGGTGGCCCTGATCGTCAACCTGCCGATTTTGTTGATTGCCCTTTGGGGTCCCCTCCTGCACCTGTTTCCGGCATTAGCGCGCGGCGTCCCGGTCTGGATGATTCCAATAGACAAACCTGAGCTGCTGGCTCCCCTCATGGCCCCGCTTTATGCGGTGGCGGCGGGCACGGCGCGCTGGGTGTGTCCGGACAAGGAGGAGATCTGGAAATTTTCGCCCTCCATTGACCTGAGCCTCTACCGTTCCATTCGCCAGCGATTCAAGCATCCGGCAATTGATTGGCAGGTACTCTTCTCCCTCCTTTGTATTCTCCTGGAAATCACTCGCATGTATGTTGGCCACTATTCCCGCGGCACGTTGTTTTATCCCAGTTCGCCCCATTTTTGGACAAAGGTTCTCATTGTGCTGGCCACGCTGATTGCCGTGGGCTTGCCGGTGCGCATCTGGAATACCACGCGGATGGAGCGAAAGCTGGTGGAGCAGGAAAAAGCGCTGCTGGTGGCGCGCATGGACGCGCTCATCAGCCAGATCAACCCGCATTTCCTGTTTAACACGTTGAACACCATCTCCTCGCTGATTCGCTTCGATCCGGATACGGCGCGCGATGTGCTCCACAAGCTTTCCAACATTCTTCGCCGGCGGTTGAAAGCTCAGGTACACTTCTCACCCCTCCAGCAGGAGCTGGAGTTCATCGACGATTACCTGGATATTGAAGTAGTGCGGTTCGGGCGCGACAAGTTGCATATCCTCAAGGAGATTGATCCCGAGACCATGGATATGGTCGTGCCCAGTATGATTCTGCAACCACTGGTGGAAAACGCCCTGCGGCACGGCATTGCCCCCAAGGTGGAGGGGGGCGTGATCACTCTTCGGGCCCGGCATGGCAATGGACGCCTGACGGTGGAAGTTCTCGATGACGGCGTAGGCATCTCCGAGCATCGACAAACGGAGGTGTACGAGAGCGGTATCGGAATCAGCAACGTGCGCGAGCGTCTGAAGGTGGTTTACGGCCAGGATTTCGCCATGAATATTGATAGCCAGCCTGGGAAGGGAACTGCCATTCGGATCGAAATGCCGGAGCTGCTCACCACAGCTCCCGCCGAGCCCGCGGAGCAACCCACCGTTCTCTCGCGTTGAGGCTTGGGATTTGCAAAGACTGAGCGCCACTATATCCTGTTAAGAAAATCAAGGAGCGAGGTTTCGGCATGGCCAACGAAGACCCCATGGGAAAGAAAAGTCCGCCGCCTTCAATGAGTATGATTGAGCCGCGGCTGCGCAACATCTACCTCCAATTCTATAAGGAAGGTTATTTCAAAGAGTCCGCCCTGGATCTAAAGACCAAGGAGTTGATCGCCATTGGCTGCTCGCTGATTGCCAAATGCGAGGGCTGCCTGGAAGGGCACATCAAAAAGGCGCTTGAGTTGGGGATTACCAAGCATGAGATCAGCGACGCGATCGTAGTGGCGATCGGCATTGCGGCCGCGGGCGTGATGGATTTTTCGGACAAGGCGGCCGTCAAACTCGATTTGCATCATTTCGATTAAGCGTGGGATACAGGGCACGGGATAAGTCCCGTGCGGTTTGGCAGTGAGCAGACACCTGGATAAGCATCCCACTGGTGATGAAGCAAAGCCGCTCGCCCAGCGGAATTTCCCTTGTCTCTTATTCCGTGTCCCGTACGCCGTATCCCTAATCCCGATGGATTTCATCGTTATCGCCATCCTCTTCCTCCTCCTCTTTCTGGGATTAGCCGACAACCAGATGATTGCGGCGCTTTTGCCGGCCTTGGTGAAGTCACTCCGCATCGATGTCTCAACTGCGGGGCTTCTGGTGGTGGTGTATTCGGTGGCGGCTGCTGTGGCTTCATTTTTTTCCGGCACACTTTCGGACCATTTTGGCCGGAGGCGATTTCTGCTGGCGGGGGGGGCGGTTTTTGCCGCGGCTTCCTGGGCGGCCGGGGAGAGCCTCACGTTCAACCAGCTCTTGATGGCCCGCGCCCTGACGGGTTTGGCGGCTGGAACACTCTCAACCTGCTCAGTCACTTTTGCTGCGGACTGGTTTGCATACAGTGTTCGCGGAAGGGCCATCGGGTTGATCTCCACCGCGTATTTCGCCGCGCCCATACTAGGCGTGCCGATTGCCGCCCAGATTGCTGACCGCTTCGGCTGGCAGCGGTCGTTCCTCTTCTTCGCAGGTCTTGCCGTGGTTTGCACTCTGGTCTCGTTCCGGCTACCCCCCGAGCGATTAAACCCCCAACCGTCAGGTAACAAGTTGCGCACAGCAGGCAGCGCCTTTCGTTCATTCCTCTCCCGCCGCGACACGGCTGCTGCTCTTGTGATTTCTTTCCTGGTGTCAGGTGGTCTGGTGGGATTTCTGACCTACATCGGTGAGTGGTTGAACATCAAGTTTGGCCTTCCGACTCGGACCATCGGCTGGGTTTTCATGCTGGGCGGTTGCGTGGCAGTTTTCACTGCGCCGTTGGGTGGAATTCTTTCCGACCGCATGGGGAAACGCGACATCTGCATCGCCAGCAATGTGCTGCTGGCGGTTGCTGTTGTATTCGTCCCGTTCTTGCCGTGGGGAATAGCCCTGCTCGGAGTGTTTGCACTGGCCAGCCTGGGCGCGGCATTCCGCCAGGGGCCTTTGACGGCTCTGATGACGGAAATGGTGCCCGCGGAGCAGCGCGGCTCATTCATTGCCTTGAGGAATATAGCGTCGCAGATGGGAATCGGCGCAACCGCTTACGTGGGCGGAGAACTCTTCCAACGATCCGGATACGGAGCCGTAACCACACTTTGCGCAATCATGACGGCACTCGTGGTCGTATTGTTGGCGACCCACATTGTGGAACCGCGCGGAGAAGAAGGCGAAGCCGCCTAGACTTACGCTGATTGTAATATAATCAGGTTGAATGGGCGTGAATTCATCTAAACTGCGCAGATTCAGGAAGGGAGCAAAAGCCCTTTCCGGCTCCCGGTCGTCCACGCACAGCAGTGATGGGGTGGATCTGACGCTAATTCGATGGATGCTTTCGCTCACTCCAGTTGAGCGCTTGAAAGTCGCACAGGAAAATGCCCGTGCAATCATGAGGCTCCGCAGTGGAAACCCCGAACTATCTCGCACTCCTCCGAGCACTGCGAAGAAAACGCATTAACTTCATCGTGGTTGGCGGCGTTGCGGGCGTCTTACAGGGTGCTCCAATCGCAACATTCGATCTGGATGTTGTCCATTCGCGGACCCCTCAAAATGTCAATCGACTTCTCGCTGTATTGGAGGAGTTGGGCGCCCAGTATCGATTGCCCGGCTCCCGAGGAAGGAAGCCTGAGCGCAGTCACCTGATATCTCCGGGCCATCAACTCCTGACGACCCGGCTGGGGCCACTTGATTTGCTCGGCACGATTGGCAATGGTCAAGGCTACGATGACCTGATCGGAGACACGAAGGAGTTGGCAATTGGACGTGGTTTGAACGTCCGCATCCTGAAATTGGAATTACTCATCAGGTTGAAAGAGGCGCTGGCTGGAGATAAGGATAAGGCCGCGCTGCCCATTCTGCGTCGAACCCTTCAGGAGATATCTCGAGAGTAGATGCCGTGGTGTGGTTCATTTTCTGTTCTCACCTGGGTCTTGCGATGTTCTCCATGCCGAGCACCGGGCTGCCCCCCAATCTTTCGCGTACCCGCACCACAAGGCCGGGCCAAATTGCGGCGTGAATGGTACAATGCCCGCCGGAGGAACAGGTGCCTGGCAGCTCGCGAATACTGAGGATCGTCCGCAACGTGGTTTTGATTCTCGTTGTCCTGGTGGCGGCATTCTTTTTAGGATATGTCCCTTGGTTTTTCGCCGGTCTCGTCACCACTCGTCAATATCACTACCGCGATCCCAACGACGGCAAGACGCCGAAATCCTTCAACCTGGATTTTAGCTGGATAGAATTTCGCGCGACGGATGGAACCCCGCTAAAGGGCTGGTACGTTCCGGCTGAGGGCTCGGCGCGTGGCACGATCGTCTACGTCCATGGGCTCAACCGCACGCGAATTGAGATGCTGCCCATGGCCATGTTTGGACACAGTCTGGGATATAACGGGTTGCTCTTCGACCTTCGCCACCAGGGATTGAGCGGCGGTGCCATTACCACACTGGGTTATCAGGAGCGATTGGATGTGCTGGGTGCCGTGCGCTACGCCCTGGAGAATGAGCATGCGCCGCGGCCGGTAATCGTTTGGGGCGTATCGATGGGTGCAGCAGCGTCGCTGTTGGCGGCCGCGGATTCGCCCGACATTGCTGCAGTGATTTCCGATAGCTCATTTGACTCCATGCTGAGCACCATGCGGCACCACCTGCGGCTATTTCTGCATCTGCCCGGCTTTCCGATTGCAGACGAGGTTGCTTACTTAACCGCCTGGCGAGGTCACTTCCACGTTGCGGATTTTGATT
>JASHSC010000030.1 GCA_030036915.1 Terriglobia bacterium | reverse complement strand
AAAAACCGTTGCTCTTTTCGTGCGCGAGCTGGGGGCGGGGTGCATAATGGGGTGCATACTCGTGCCCGAACTGGGGGCTCGGGTCCGAATGAGAACTCCTGTATCCGAGTGAAAATTCGTGAATCCGAACAGGGTGAACGGTGGGGGATTGGTTTTCTAATCCGAGGGTCGGGGGTTCGAGTCCCTCCACCCCTGCCACTGTTCGCCCCGCGCGGGAGGTCGCGCTACCCCATCCATCTCGAGCTGAAAGTGCGCGTTTAGCTTTTGGCCTCCCCTGTCGCGAAGCCGTGCAGTTTCACTTCCACCTTTTCCTCGAGGCCGTCATAGTACTCTTTCAGAATGGCAATCACCTCGGGACGCGAGTATTCCGGCGGAACCGGCTTGCCTTCGCTCATCAGCTTGCGCAGGAGCGTTCCCGAAAGCAGCAGGCGTGCACCGCCTTGATACTTCCCGTTCTCATCGATCACCGCCTTGCTCTCGTGCGGGCAGGTCTTCATGGACGCCATGCTGCCGCATTCGTAGCAGTAGAAGGTCCAGTCCATGCAGAGTGGGCGCAACTGGAGCGCACCCTCCGGGATTTCCTGGAAGATCTTCTGGGAGTCGAATGGGCCGTAGTAGTTGCCCACGCCCGCGTGGTCGCGGCCCACGATGAGATGCGAGCAGCCGTAATTCTGGCGGAAGACCGCGTGCAGCAGCGCCTCCCGTGGCCCGGCATAGCGCATCTCCATCGGGTATCCACCCTGAATCACGCGGTCCCGGCGGAAGTACTTGCTCACCAGAGCATCGATGGCCTTCACGCGGACTTCGGCCGGGATGTCGCCGGGCTTGAGCTTGCCCACCAATTGGTGGACGTATACGCCGTCGCAGACTTCGATGGCAATCCACGCCAAATACGCGTGGGAGTTGTGCATGGGGTTGCGGAGTTGCAGCGCTGCGACTGTGTTCCATCCGCGCTCTTCGAATAGCCGGCGCGATTCGGCAGGGCGCTGATAGATTCCCTTGAACATTTCGGGGTAATAGGACTCTGAGATCACCTTTACGGGACCTGCAAGGTTCACCGGGACCTGCCCTAAGACCTTCTGCACGCCCGGATGAGCTGGGTCCGCGGTCCGGAATATCTGCTTGCACTCGTACTCTTTATCGATGGAGTACTTCTCCTCCACTTTCAGGGTTCCCATGATGCTTTCCGTTTCGACGTCCCACAATGCCACTTCTTCACCGACCGCAATCGTGCCGGCCAAGTCATCCGCTGCCGAGAGCGTGACGGGGATGGGCCAAAACAGACCCTTCTTTCCCGGCAGACTATAGGTTTCGCAGCAGCCTCGCCAATCGTCTCTGCCCATGAAGCCTTCGAGCGGTGTGAACGCCCCAATGCCCAGCATGATCAGGTCGCTCGTTTCGCGCGTGGTCATGGGAACGCGCTTGAGCCTTTCGGCTTTCCTTCTTTCCTCCTCACGCTGCGGGCCCTCGAGTAGGAGCGGCCTCAGTTCCCTGCTCCCGTGCGGGAGCACCAACTTGCTCATTCGGACCTCCGATGAAATTACACCTGGTGGATTAACACAACAGGTGGGTTTAAGATGCCTACGTTCAATCGACCAATCTCCATTATGATATCCGGGTTTGCTGGAAGCGTGGGGCAAAATCCCCAAGCGTCCAGCCTCGGGGGAGTGGCTCAGTGCTCCTCTTTGCTGGAACAGCTTTGTCCAGCGGGCGTGCACGACAGACTATCCGCACCGCTACCCCATGATGTATAAGGTAAGGATGCCATCCGAACCGAACTATCACCAGATGCTGGCTGTGGCGATTGCCGAGGCCCGGAAGGGATTGGCAGAGGGTGGAATCCCGATTGGCGCGGCGATCTTTGACGCAAGCGGCCACCTAATTGGATCCGGCCACAACCGGCGCGTCCAGGACGGCGACCCTTCCATGCACGGTGAGACTGCGGCGTTTCGCAACGCCGGGCGACAGCGCAGTTATCGCGGATTGATTATGGTCACCACGCTCGCGCCGTGTTGGTATTGCAGCGGACTGGTTCGCCAGTTTGGTTTCGGAACAGTTGTGGCGGGTGAGAGCCGCAACTTTCAAGGCGGGCTCGATTGGCTCCACTCGTTGGGAGTGAAAGTCATCGATCTCGATTCACAGGAATGCGTTTCCTTGCTCGCGAATTACATTCGTGATCGTCCTGAAATCTGGAATGAGGACATTGGCGAAGAATGAGGTAATCAGTGGAGGTCCACGCGGAGAAGTTCGCAAGGGTGAACCTGGGGGACGGTCAATTCGATCATGCCATTTGCGATCTTCCATGGCGCCGCGGCCTGGCTCCATAACATTGACACTGACTTGACGGTGCGGCCCTCAGGAACTTGCAGTCGGACGCTAATGTTCGTAACGGGAAGATATGATTCCTGCACCAGCAGCTTCTTGCAAATGTTTCCGGTGTTGGCGAACAGGTGTAGAAGTATTACCTCGCGCGAGGCGGCATACTGGCACGACAGCCCTGGATGGTAGCTGACTGAATAATTGCTGGTCCTCGTCCGAGCCAGGAGACTCAGCAAGGCCGCGATGAAACTGCGAACAGATTCATTCAGAGTCTCCGCATATACCGCCTCCAAGCCCGATCCGACGTAGATGACAATTCCCTGTCCCGTTTGTTTGCGGATGACCGCCGAACCCAAGCTTCGGCGATGTCCCCGATCGTAGGTTTCCGCAAGCCCCGGCCACTTCGACTTGAATACAACCACCTGTGGGTCTTGCAGAAAAGACTGATTCCAAGGAAGGCCAGCTATAAGTACGGGAGGAATGGGCCGGAGGTACAGGTCCGGCATCTCCAGTGGCTCAGGCGAGACCAAAGTGGCACCCAACACGTCAGTTAAGCCGAAGTCTCTGCGCACACGACCGAATTCATCAGCCACGGACGTCAAATGAGTTGCAAGGAGTAGTCCGCCGCCTTCCACATAGTTCGCCAGCATCGAACATTGCGCGTCGCTAAGGCACACGGCGTTGGGAGCGTAAATGAGCGGATATTTGGCCAGGCGTTCCGGCGTCATTTCGAAATCGAGGAAAGGCTCAGCATCGAAATTCAAATCCTTGAGTAGCTGAAACGCTCCGTAATAGTAGTTCCGGTAGTTCTCGCGTACGAACTTCTCGCCCTTGTACCACTGTTGGGTCTGCGCTCCCGTCAAAACACCCACCTGCGGTTGGCGAGTGACCGATTGCAGCAAGGCTTCGTGCCGCGCGGCAAAATCCATGACCTTCTTCAGGCCGCCGATCGTTGGGCCATCCAGAACTTCCTTGGGTTCGTAAAACAGTCGATTGAGGCCCCAATAGCAGTAGCCAGCTCCGGCCGCCGTGGCCACAGCCGCGTCCAGCATCAGGCGTTCTCCCGCCAGGGGCGTGCTGTACCATCCGCGGACGGTTTTGTCCTTCATGTGCTGGCGGTTGTACTCCGTGTGCGAACTGATGTACGTCCAGATCACTTTGCCCGTGGATTGGCCGACGCGCAGGTTGAAGAGCTTTTCCTCCGGTGTGTCCGCCGCCTCAAACATGAAACCGTCCACATAGCGATATGCGTGCGACCTCCAGTCACCACTCAGCAGCCCGGTGTCGTTATAGACCACGGGGACGTTGCGGACTTGCCGCACCATTTCACACACCTGTTGCATGAAAGCTTCGATTACGTCGTGCGTCAGCCAATGCTGGTATTCAAAATCGTCATCCCAAGTCGTGCTGGCATCTTGCAAAGGAATTCCCTTCCCTCGCGCCTTCTGGTATGCAGCCTTGCAGTATTGGCAGTGGCAATAGTGCTGGCGTTGGTCCATCCCCTGGTACGGGCCGTCGAAGTACATGAGGTCCACGGGATAGTTGGTCACGACTTCCCTGACCGCTTGCAAGGTTTGCTCCCGCACCGGGCTATTCAAGCAGCCTTCATAGAATTCCGTCCAGCCAAAGTGACTCGTCACGTAAGGATGGCCTTCGGCGTCGTAGCGCATCCAGTCACGATATTGGGGATTTTCACTGTGCACATCCATAAACGGATGGTTGAGCGGATTGTAAGCCACAACCTTCAGACCCGCGTTGTGAAAAAGCTCGACGGTTCGGCGGAAAGGGTCACGGTCGCCCAACTCCCGATGCCGCGGCAATTTCGTCTGAGTTGGATAAAACGCCAGGTAGGAAAATGTGGGATAACGTATCGCATTGAAGTTGATCCGCCGTGCAATCTCGAGCGCTTTCTCCGGTTCATAATCGAATGAAGGATAAAACGGTGGAGCATATCCCTCGGCAATCATCAGGCGAATAGATCGCATCCATTCAAAACCGGTCTTCTCGGGGATTGAGGCTGAGCTTTGATGTGATGCCACCGCAGGCGGCGTCTTCGCCCCCATCGTTGCGAGTGCTGCGCCCGCACTTGCCCGTTGTAAGAGCTGGCGGCGGCTGATTTTCTTCATGGTCCGGCTCCCTCCGCGGCATGCCGCGAAATGCCCCAAGGATGTCATTGCCCCTCCTCGGGGTCAACCCTTGAAGATGGGTTTTCAGAATTGTTTTGCGAACGGCTTCGTGGCAACATCTTGGCCTTGTATGGGAGTTCGATATGACTAGGCGGGAAATTTTTGAAATGCTCGGGAAGTCGGTACTGGTGGGTGGAATCGCGAGCCTCCCCACCGCAAGATTAGGGAAATCACAGGGCGCGAATGCCTCCATGCCGCCCCCCAGCTTGCTTCCCGGAACCGAACCCCTTACGGCAGAAGGGGACCTCGCAGCCCAGATGGTGGAAGGCTTGCACCGCCATCTGCTTCAACTCACCAGCGAGTCCGTGGAAGCTCGTGCCGCGCGGTGGAACCAGGATTACTCGACTCACGCCGCCTATGAAGCGTCAATAGAAGACAATCGGAATCGCCTTCGCCAATTGATTGGATTAATCGATGAGCGAGTTCCAGATTCTACTCCGCATCTTGAGCTTTCGCTCAAATCTCCCTCCGCTTACATTGAGGGCAAGGGATATATGGCCGCGAACGCGCGTTGGCCGGTGCTGGAGGGCGTTGATGCGGAAGGGTTGCTGCTGGTTCCCTCGACTCACAACGCGAGGGCCTACATCGTGGCGCTGCCCGACGCGGATTGGACTCCGGAAATGCTGGTGGGTTTGGCTCCGGGAGTCCCTCCCCAAGCTCAATTCGCTCGCCGGCTGGCGGAGAACGGGTGCAAGGTTATGATCCCCACGCTAATCAGCCGCGGCGATGAGTGGTCCGGCAATCCGGCGATCGGAAAGTCCACCAACCTGACGCATCGTGAATTCATTTACCGCATGGCGTACGAAGTCGGCCGGCACATCATTGGTTATGAGGTGCAGAAAATCCTGGCGGCGCTCGATTACCTTTTGCAGGACAAAACGGGCGCCCCTGTAGGAGTGATTGGCTACGGTGAGGGAGGGCTTTTGGCGCTTTATAGCGCCGCAGTCGACACACGCATTCAGGCGGTCTGCGTGAGTGGTTATTTTGAGGCGCGCGAAGATCTGTGGGAGGAGCCGATCTACAGAAATGTCTGGTCGCTGCTTCAGGAGTTCGGCGACGCTGAACTGGCCGCGTTGATTGCTCCGCGCGCGCTGGTGGTGGAAGCGGCTCGAGGAGTGGAAATCTCCGGTCCGCCCCCTGCAACCAACGGACGCGCGGCTTCCGCGGCCTCGGGCAGGCTCTTGAGCCCGCAACTCGCTAACGTCCAAAGCGAAGTGAAGCGCGCGCAGCACGTATTCGACAAGCTGGGATTGAGCGATCACCTGACTCTGGTCCTGAGCGGAGACGGCCAGGGCGATCCCGGTTCCGACGCGGCCTTGCGCGCCTTCCTCCGCAGCCTTGGTGCAGATAGTGCATTGAAGCCACGCGGACCGGAGCCAAAATCGGCGCAAATTTACATTGACCCCGCCGCCCGTCAGCACCGCCAATTCCAACAGCTTCGCGACTTCACGCGCAGCGCAGTGTTAAACAGCGAGTTCGTGCGGAAGAAATTCTGGGCGCGAGCGGACGACTCGTCTGTCAGCAACTGGGAACAAAGCACTGGGTTCTACAAAAGGTATCTGTGGGAGGAAATTATCGGCAAGCTGCCGGCGCCCTCAGAAGCGCTCCGCGCGCAGACACGCAAGATCAATGTGGAAGCCAGTTGGGCGGGCTATGAAGTACTTCTGCCCCTCTGGCCCGATGTCTTCGCTTACGGCATCCTCCTAGTCCCCAAGTCAGTAAAACCTGGGGAGCGACGGCCCGTCTTGGTATGCCAGCACGGTCTCGAAGGACGCCCGCAGGACTTAATCAGCGACGACATACCGGCCGAGCATTATTATCACCGATTTGCTGCGGACTTGGCCGATCACGGCTTCATCGTCTACTGCCCTCAAAATCCCTATATTGGGGTCGACAAGTTTCGCAAGCTTCTGCGCCTCTCCCATCCCCTCAAACTGACGCTATTTTCCTTTATCCTCAGCCAGCACGAGCGGACGCTCGATTGGCTCTGCACTTTGCCTTTTGTCGACTCAGGCCGAATCGGTTTCTACGGCCTTTCCTACGGCGGCAAGACGGCGGTGCGCGTTCCCCCGCTGCTCGATCGCTATGCCCTCTCGATTTGCTCCGGCGATTTTAACGAGTGGATTTGGAAAGTAAGCCGGGATGACTCTCTCTTAAGCTACGTTTTCAGCATTGAATACGACATGCTGGAATTCAATCTGGGCAATACTTTCAATTACAGTGATTTGGCGAACTTGATGACCCCGCGGCCGTTCATGGTGGAGCGCGGACACAATGACCCTGTATCGGTCGATTCCTGGGTAGCGTATGAATACGCCAAAGTGAAGCAGCATTACGACCGGATGGGATTGTCCGACCGGACGCGCATCGAGTACTTCAACGGCCCGCACACTATTCACGGGGTCGGAACGTTTGAATTCCTCCATCGGTTTCTCAATTGGGGTGAACCGTGAATTGCAGCGTCGAGGAATTGCGATTGCAGTACGCATGAACTCAGGCAACTCGCAAGAGAAGGGCTGTGTAACGCGGGGGATTTTCCAGCACAACCTCAATCCTTCCATTCACCCTATTGAGCGGTAACTCCTTCGTCTCCGGCCACACGATTCGGGCGCCGGAAACCTTCAACCTGCGTGAATCAATATTAATCTCCACTCGCGGCGCGGACCGAATCTCACCTTGCGTCGCAAGCTCAATGGTGTTCAACACTTGCACCAACACGAATCGTTTACTGGAATCAAAGAAACACGTCCCATGCACGAATTCCGAAAAAGGGACAGAGCGAAGTTCAGCAATGGGATTCAGCGCGAGTTCACGAACAAGTGCGGGAATCCAATCGAGAATCCAAAACGGACGCGCCTGCATGGCCCAGAAAATCGGAACTCCGAGGTATACCGATTGGCCTTTGCCAAACTTGTTGAACGCCACGGCAGTGCCTGCAGTTTCTGAACCCGGTGGAGGCGGCCCCCAATTGAACCAGTGGTGATGGGCCGTGTCCTCAACCATGAGGGGTAGCCGGTAGCGCATCACCTCCTCAGCGTGGGTCCTTCGCAGTCGCAGAAAAGACCCCGGCAGGCCCACCGTGCTGACGCTCAGCATTCTGGCCAGGGGATGGCCGGCAGACTCCAGGTAGGTGGAAGTAAAATCCGACGAATGCGGATTGCCCTGCTCGCCATACCAGTACTTGCGCTCCTCCGAAACAAAGTCCACGCCCAGGACGTCTGCCAATGGGAAATTCGTCCGCGGTTGGCGATTCTCATCGAGCAAACCGCACTTGTAGCTAGCCAGAAGCGTGCCGCCATCGTTGACCCACTGGCGAATTGTTTCGGCTTGCGCGGCGGACAGCACTTCCACCTCCGGCAGCACCAAAACCTGAAATTGCTCGAGAACTTTCTTTTCCAGGCGGAACTCCGCCAAACTCTCCACCGGGCGGCCTGCATATGTCAGGGTTTCAAGCGCGCCGAGCGTGGAATGGCGGAAATCCACTGGCCGCTTTTGGGCGTCCAACTCGTCGCGTGTTGATTCACTGTAGAGCATGGCGACGCTCGAGAGCGGGCGAAGATCTGGGCCGAGAAGGCAATCGACGCTTTTGACGTCCTCCCAAGTTTCCTTGGCGACGGCAAACCAGCGTTTGGAGAATCCTTGTCCGTCAATTCCGCCCACGACGGGTGCGTTTCCGACAAAAAAGGTCCGCGCATTCTGAACGATCAGCGCATCGGCCTGCACGCGCGGAATCGAACCCGGATAAATGTCGGCATACCCGTAGCGGGTGAAAAT
>JASHSC010000287.1 GCA_030036915.1 Terriglobia bacterium | reverse complement strand
ATCTCAATCTTGCTGCTACTTTGGAGTTCCTCGGGCGTTTTCGTGCCGCTCGAAAATGCTCTGAACCGCGCCTGGAGTGTCGGCGAGCGCCGCCGATGGTGGCGAAGCCGCCTGCTGGCACTGGAAATGTCGTGCATCGTGGGGTCGTTGATTTTGATTTCCACCGCGTTCGTTGGCCTGGGTCCGGTTTTCCGCCGCCGGCTGGAGGTGGTGCTGGGGCCGCACCTGCATTCCCTGGCGATTTTTCTTTATCACATGCTGACGGCCTTCAGTTCGTTCGGCCTCTCGCTGCTCATGTTTCTGGTGGTTTTTGAAAGGCTCCCGAATCGCCCCATGAACTTGCCACGAGCCTTCCCCGGAGCGTTACTCACAGCATTGCTCTGGGAATCTGCCCGCGGGCTTTTGGCTGTCTTCATGCCGTACTTTAATTATCACCACGTCTACGGCTCCATCGGTGTTGTGGTGTCGCTCATGACCTGGGCCTACATTTCGTCGGCCATCATGCTGTTCGGCGCGCAAATTTCGCGTACTCTTTATGGAACCTTGGAAATCAGCAACCAGACCATCAGCAAGGCCATTCCCATCTCAGCCCTCAAATCTCTCGAAATGTAGCGCCACACATTTTGAAAACTGCCTTCTATCCCATCAAGAACGGCTCGCATTTCTACCAGTATGGAGTGGCGCGTGTTACTCATGCCGCAAGGCCACCAGCGGGTCCACTTTGGTGGCGCGGCGGGCGGGGATATAGGCCGCGAGCAGCGCGGCTGCCATGAGCAGCAGCGGCAGCACGATAAGGGTTGCTGGATCAGTGGTGCGCACGCCGTATAACAGGCTGGAGATCAGCCGCGCGAGACCCAGCGCGGCGATGACTCCGACCGCGACGCCGGCAAGCGCGAGAATCAGTGCTTCCTTCAGCACCAAGCCGAGAATTTGGCGCTTGTCCGCTCCCAGCGCCAGGCGGATACCAAATTCATGGGTTCGGCGCGAGACGGAATATGAGATCACGCCGAAAATTCCCGCCACGGCCAGCGTGAGTGCCATGGCGCCAAAGAGCCCGAACAGCCAAGTGCGCAGGCGAGTCTTGCTGAGCGAAGTGTCCACCGCTTCCGACATCCACTCGACGTCCGCTACCGGCAAATCGCGGTCCACTTCGTGAACCTTCGCCTCGATTTCGCGAGTGGCGGCGGAGGCGCTGAGCGAAGTTTTGCTGACCAGGACCACGCCCCACAGCGGCGACTGGTCAAACGGCACGTACATCATGGGTCCAGGCGGGCGGCTGAGTGTGGCATCGCGCACATCTCCTACTACCCCCACAATTTCGCGCTTAACGTTGACTTCCGGCGGGAACCCGAACATGAGCTGCTGCCCTACTGGATCCTGATGCGGGAAGTAAATGCGCGCCAACTCCTTGCTGATGATCGCCACGCGCGGCGCGGACATGGCATCCTGCTCGGTGAATGCACGTCCGCGCAGCAGGGGAATGCCCACCACATGGAAGTAATTCGGACTAATGGCCTCGTAATCTGCCGTAACGCTCCTTCCTTGTGGAACGGGCGGGCCGTTGACGATCGAGAACGGCAGGCTGACAAATTGATCCGCCAGCGGCGCAGGAATAGCGACAGCAGTATCCTCCAAGTCGGGCTGGGCCTGGATGCGCGGAAGCAGGTCATCTGAAAACGCGGTCCACTGCTGCGGAGTCTTATATTGAAACTGCGGTAGCGACACTTCCGCCTTGAGCACTTTCCGTGTCTCGAACCCCGGATTCACCGAGAGCAGGGCGGCAAAGCTGCGGATGAGCAGGCCTGCTCCCACAAGCAGCACCATGGCCAGAGCGATTTCCGCAGTGGCCAGAAGGTTGCGCACCCGTTGGCGCATTTTCCCTTCACCGGCGCGGCCCCCGCTTTCCTGAAGTGTCGCGTAAAGCCGGGGATTAGCGGCGAATAAAGCCGGCGCAACTCCAAACAGCAAGCTCGCGGCAAATGAAAGCGCCAGGGCGAACGCGAGCACCGAGCCATCTACTCGAATCGACTCCGCGCGGGGTAAACTGGACGGCAGCAGCCCACTCAATCCCCGAACGCCCCAATACGCCATTGCGACGCCCAACGCTGCGCCCAGCAGACCGAGCACTGCGCTCTCCACCATCAACTGGCGTACGATTCGGCTGCGGCCCGCGCCCAGAGCCGCTCTCAGCGCGAACTCCTTGGAGCGTGAGGTTGCCCGCGCCAGCAGCAGGTTGGCCACGTTAGCGCAGGCGATCAAGAGCACCAGGCCGACGGCGGCCAATAGGATGAGCAGTGGAGTTGAAGCGCCCTCGGTCGTGGCTTCTCGCAGAGTTGCCACACGTACCGCCCACCCCGCGTCTCCCGGGCGATACTCCTTCCACAACCGGCTGCCCAGCGCTTCCATGTCCGCGCGGCCCTGCTCGACGGAGTCTCCCGGCTTCAATCGAGCCAGGGCAGTAAAGAAGTGGACGGTGGGGCGTTTGGCCATAGCGCCGGCAAGCGGGTCCTGAACGATCGGGACCCAGACCTGCCGGCTCGGCCCTTCACCGATGAACGAGAATCGAAAGCCGGCGGGCATGACTCCCACAACGGTGAACGGCCGCTTGTCCAGCTCGATGCTGCTTCCGATCAGGCCGGGATCGGCGCCGAAGCGGCCACGCCACAACTCGTCACTAATCACTGCCACCGGCTCGCTGCCCGGCACGTCGTCCTGGGGAAGAAAGCCTCGACCGGCCGCAGGCGGCACGCCCAGAATCGTAAAGAAATCTGATGTCACGTCTCCCACCCGCACCACTGTGGGGTCGCCGCGTCCGGTGAGAGTGAGTTCGTGCGCTGTAACCGCGGCCATTCCGCTGAAGACGTGATTCTGCTTTTTCCAATCCTCGAATTCCCGATAGGTGCAGCCGTCGGCCGAGATTCCTGCGCGGTCATTGGCCTCAAACACTCTGACCAATTGGCCGGAACCGGGGAAGGGCAGCGGCTTCAGGAGCACGGCGTACACCGCGCTGAAGATGGCGGCATTGGCGCCGACGCCGAGCGCCAGGGTGGTGACCGCAACCGCCGTAAACAGCCGGTTGCGCCCCAACTGCCGGAACCCGCAGCGCAAATCCTGGCCCAGCGTTTCGATCATAGGAAGCCCCCACTGCTCGCGAACGGACTGCTTGGCCTGCTCGACGCCGCCGAAGCTGCGCAGCGCCGCGTAGCGGGCTTCCTGCGGC
>JASHSC010000286.1 GCA_030036915.1 Terriglobia bacterium | reverse complement strand
CTATTTCCTGGTTTCGCATCCCCGGCATGTGTTTGATCGCGACCGGTTGCTGGATGAGGTTTGGGGCCGCGACCGCTTCGTCACGCCACGCACCGTGGACGTGCACATCCGCCGCCTGCGCGAGAAGATTGAAGAGCTGCCCAACCGGCCGCAATTTCTCCAAACCGTGCGCGGCAGCGGCTATCGTTTTTCGCCTGAAGTCCTGGAAGGCGTTGAGGCGTAGTTGAGGGACCATGGTTGGGGGCGGATTACGCGCGGTCCAGCGCCGGCCACTGATCGCCTGGATCTCCCTACAACCCAAGAGACGCTGCCCACGCAAAACCGATATAATGTAATTCCAGCAGGCCAGTGCCCTTGGTGAATTCCGGTGTGCCTGCTGCCCTTGGCCTTGGGTTGCTCATCTGAAATGCATTGAGAATTCGGAATTCAGCGGCTCAAGAATTTCTCGGTAAACAACACAAGGGCGTAGGCCGCTGACTTTTCTGTTCGATTTGCGCTGAGCCAGAATTCCTAGGCATCGGGGTCCCTCCGTTATGGTCTTTCGCAGCCCCATTTTTCGTAAACTCCTGGCAAGCGCCTTCCTGCTGATTGCCGTCACCCTTCTGGTCCTGGACTTTCACCTGACGCGTTACACCGCCGCGCGCGAGGAGCAGAATGTGAAGCAGCGCCTGGAAGCAGAGGCGCGCATCCTGGGGCCGGAAATGGCGCAGGTGCCGCGCGCGCAACTAGAGGATTGGGCGCACCAGGCGTCGCAACGCGCCGATGCGCGCATCACCATTATTGACCCCAATGGCGTAGCTCTGGCGGATTCCCATCACGATCCTGAAACCATGGAAAACCACGCCACGCGCCCGGAAATCGCGGATGCATATCGCAACGGTATGGGCAGCTCCCTGCGGCACAGCGCCACCATTAATCAGGATCTCTGTTACACAGCTCTGCGTGTGAATTACCAGGGGGAGCCCGGATATATTCTGCGACTGGCGGTGCCGATGGGAAGTGTCGAGGGGCCCATCGCCGCCGTGCGCTGGCAGATCCTCGAGGCATCGATTTACGCGGCGCTGGTGGCCCTGGTGCTGGGCTATTTCTTCTCGCAGTCGTTCACACGGCGCACGGCGCGGCTGCTCGCCTTTGCGGAAGGCCTGGTGGGCGCGCACTCTTCGCAGGCGCCGCTGCCCACGGACGATGATGAATTGGGCACGCTGGGGCGCTCGCTCGGAACTGCCGCCGTGCAACTTCGCACCCTGGTTGACCAGTTGAGCGTAGAATCCGCCCGGCGCGAAGCCATTCTGGCCAGCATGGTGGAGGGTGTGCTCGCCGTCGATGGAAATCTGCGCATCACCTTTGCCAACGCCTCGTTCGCCCGCGCTGTGGGGGCGGAAATGCCCATTCCCGCGGGATTGACGGTGGTGGAGTTGGTTCGAGCGCCGGAATTGCGCGAAGTCCTGACGCGCGTGCTGACCACCGGCGAATCGGTGAAGCGCCGCATGGAGCTGCTCGCCACCGAACGCGTTTTTGAGGTGCAGGCCGCCCCGCTAACTTCCGGCGCGGCACGCGGGGCGATCGCCATCCTTCACGACATCACCGACCTTGAGCGCCTGGAGCGCGTTCGCCGTGACTTTGTCGCCAACGTTTCGCACGAATTGCGCACTCCCCTCACCGCCATTCGCGGCTACACGGAAACCCTGCTGGAAGGTGCGCTGGAAGACAAGGAAAACAATCGCCGCTTCCTGGAAATCATTAAGTCCCACTCGTTACGCTTGAACAATATCGCCTCCGATCTGCTGACGCTTTCGGAGTTGGAAGGCGGCCGGTCGCGCTCTGAGCCGGAGCCCATCTCCCTGCGCGGTGCGGTCGAGTCCGCCCTGCGTACCGTGGAATCCGAAGCCCGCCTGCGCGGCGTCATTTTGGTGTGTGGCGCCATCGAGGATGCGCAAGTCCTCGGCGACCGCCTGCAAATCGAACAGGCCCTGGTCAATCTTCTCGATAACGCCGTCAAATTCAATCGCCCTTCCGGCGAAGTGCGGCTCGAGGTCGCTCGCGCCGGTGACGATCGCGTCCGCATCACCCTCACGGACACCGGCATCGGTATCCCTCACGACGATCTACCCCGCATCTTCGAGCGCTTCTACCGCGTAGACAAAGCCCGCTCGCGCGACGTGGGCGGCACCGGCCTGGGACTTTCCATTGTCAAACACATGGTTGAGCGGATGAATGGCACCATCAGCGTGGAAAGCCAGTTGGGCAAAGGCTCCACTTTTACGCTTCTGCTGCCCGCAGTCGTCCACGTGGAAATCCCCGAACATTCCCAAAAAGTCTAGGCCAACGCATCAGCCAAAACACAACTCCTGGTGAAATCCCGCACCCGTTCTGGCGTAGACCTGGCGGTAACAGGACTTGCTCAGGCGGGCAGACCAAGTGGCAGGAGTTTATTCGCCTCAGCGTTTTCCTTCAGGACCCTGCATGGTTTCTCCTCTTGCCCGAACGAAAGAAGCCATGCCCGCTGCAGCCGTTGCTGCCGGCAAATCCCTTCGAGTGATCGAATACGGAATCCTAAACCAGCGGTGGAGCCAGGGGAAGAGTGCCTGGGCAACATAACAAGGGAAATATACCGATTTGAATAGAGCGCCGGGAATAGGCCGGAAATCAGGCTCGAACACCCCCAACCGGAGCTATCAGAAGCGACAAATCTAAACCGCCAGCAGGAGACTACGGCCCAAGGCCCCGGTCACCTGATCCTGCGCCATCAAAGCCGAATCGGACGCGATCCCCGGCAAGGTGCGGAGATGGTCTGCAAAATCCCAGGCAAGATCTCGCGCGGCGCGGACATTCCAAATTGCCAAAAGCCTTCCAATTTTCCCGGTGTCCTGGGCGAGTTCACCCACGATTCCCGTCGCCAGGAACTGTAGAGCCTGGGGAAGGACGGCCTCCAAAATCCCATTCACTTGCTCATAATCATCATGTTCCGGGCTGGTCTTTGCGGGAGTCAGGTTCAGCTCTGCATCGGTTTGAAGCAGCGCCAACGCCAGATCATGATTGATGTGC
>JASHSC010000285.1 GCA_030036915.1 Terriglobia bacterium | reverse complement strand
TTTTCGCCCCAGATCCCTCCGGCGTATTTCCTCGCCCAAATCTGGTCGCCTCCCGTAGGTTCCGCATAGAGTTTGAAGTCTTTGGGGAGCTGAGATGGATTCGCGCTGATCCGGTCAGCGTCGGGACTGTGATGGAACTACACGTAAGCCAGCCAGATGTCACCATTCGCCCCAGTCGCTACGGACGGATAGTCCTCTTCTTCTGGTGTCTCCGCCAGGCGCGCCGTAACCGGCACCCGATCCACATAAACCCGGCCACCCAACCTGTAGATACCTTTCCCATATTGAACTTCGGAGGCGCGAAAGCCGAATGCACCATGCGAGGTTGAAAATGAAAACTCGCTACGATATCCAACCGCCGATGCAGTAATAATGAAACCATTGGCAACAGGAAGGCTTCCATTCGGCGGGGAAGAGTCCGGATCGACGAAGTGGGCTGGGCGAGTACAGAAACGAAAGATTTCTCCGTCGATGGTATCGCGATCTTCGAATCGCCAAGGCTCCAGACTGTATTTGCCTGCCTCTATAACCTTCAATGAGCCGCCCCAGCAGGTTGTGGTAGCTCCGTCAACACCAAACAGAACACGAAATGACTCCGGAGTCTGAGCTTGCAAGGTAACCGCAAACACAAGCAATGTCAGTCCGCTCAGGGCAACGTTGGCTCGAGCCACCGCGATCTCCTTCTCCGGCCTCGGATCAGGATGTGGGCCACTTGCGAGTTGACACAGATCTTAATTCTGACATCATGCGAAGAACTATATCCCTTTTATGATGGTAGTGCCCGGCACAGGTAGGCGTCTATAAACTTCTGGTTTGATTTTGTTGGAAATGCTTATCCGAGCCGTCGGGGGAAAATAGTCTTACGACAGAAATTCTAGGTTTTTTAATAGACATGGTGCCGGAGTCTGCGCTAAAAGAGGACGATTAGGGCGTAATAATGAATAATGCGGTTGAGTCTGCGAAAGGCGAGGGCGTAAAAATTACAGACTATCAGTCTTTATCCAGTGATTACGACCAGCACGCGGTGAAGAAAAAAATTGGTTGGTTTTCGAGCGAGGGGAGGAGTCCCCGCTTTGGGATATCCAAGACCGAAAATATCTGGACACCGTGTCGGGCTCGGCGGGACCGGCGATGGTGGGGCACGATCATCCCGCGGTGGCGGAGGCGCTGGCACGGCAGTTTAGGAAGCTTCCCATCACAAACATCTTCGACGAGAGCGCCCCCGTAATCGAAATCCCGCAACCGACTAGCGGCCCTTGCGCCTCCCGGTTTCACCAAAACCTTTCGCCGGTACCTGAGGGGGCGAGATGGAACCGCCACACTCGCAGACGTTCTTGAACCAACCTTTGGCAGCGGTTGCGGGTCTGGGTGTGCTGGATATTGTGGAGAAGGGGCACTTGACCGAACGAGCTCGCGCCTTTGGGGCAATAGCGACCGAGCGATTCCAGAAGTTCGCTCAGCGGTTCGAGATGATTGGAGGTGTGCGCGGCCTCGGTTTGTTCATTGGCGTATATTTCGTTGAGGACCGCCGAACTAAGTTCCCGGCTGCCGCGGCAGGCCGCGAAGCCTGAGAATTTACTCTGGACCGAGGACTTATCACCCAATTCGGCAGAACCGGTGCAAACGTAGTAAAGTTCAAGCCACCCCTGACCACTTCAGGGGAGGATTGTGAGCGGATGCTGCCGATTGTCGGTGACACTGCTGAGTTCAGGCAACAAGAGGTGAGGCAGGTCCGAAGCAGGCCCGTCGCCATTCACCAGCCTTGAACTGCTCGTAAAGGATGTCAGTTCAATATGAAGAATGCGAATCTCACAGACGCGCCTAAAGAAACGGAAGGCTGTGTTGTAAAGGGCTTCAAACCTGTTCTTTCGTTGTGGGCCTTAGTCTTTTTTGGTCTAGCGTTTGTGGGCCCTACCGCACCCTATACTTTCTTTGGCGTTGGGTCTTTGGAATCGCAAGGGCACTTTGCCCTGGTTTATGTAATCGCCATGCTGGCTGTCAGCTTCACAGCCGTCAGTTATGGGCGAATGGCCACAGCATTTCCGGAAGCCGGATCGACTTATGCTTATGCATCGCGTGCGATTCACCCGGTGGCTGGTTATTTGGCCGGCTGGATCATGTTGCTCGATTACCTGCTCATGCCAATGCTGTGCGTTATAATCGCCGCCGTCACATCAAATAAGCTCGTACCATCCATTCCCTACATTGTATGGGCGCTATCCACTGCTGTGGCCATTACTGGAATTAATCTATGCGGCATTGAGATGACGTTGACGGCGACGGTCATTTTCAATGCTGTGCTTGGGATTTCAATTCTGTGGTTCGTTGTCGCGGCGGTTCGGGCGCTCCTTGCAGGAACTGGGCAAGGTACGCTTTGCTCAATAAAGCCTTTCTACAATGCGCCTGAGTTTTCCGTGCGCGCAATTATGTCGGCTACACCAATAGCTGTTGTATCTTTTCTGGGCTTCGACGGTGTCTCCACATTGGCGGAAGACGCCATAAACCCGAAAAAAAACGTTGCCCGCGCAACCGTCCTGGTTTGCATCGTTGCAGGTGCTCTTTTTATTCTTGAAACGTATCTTGGCCAGCTGATCTGGCCTGACTACCACCAGTTTCATCCCATCGAGACAGCGTTTTCCGATATTGGGCGCTTGATCGGCGGGCCCAGCTTGTTTTTTCTGATCGCCTCTCTGGTAGTTGCCCAGGCTTGGGCTGGAGGAATAACCAGCCAAGTGAGCGCGTCGCGTCTCATGTTCGGCATGGCTCGGGACGGGCGTTTGCCACACCGGCTATTTGGTTATGTTCACCCGGATTCGCGCGTACCGGTTTATAGCATCGTGCTGATGGGACTCATAGCCTGCATCGGCGCTCTGCTGTTCGACATGGATCGGAGCGGAGAATTAGTTAATCTGGGAGCTTGCCTTGGATTCATGACGGTAAACCTCTCGGTTCTGGCACATTACTTCATACGTCGAGGGGAAAGGCGTGGGGGGCATTTTTGGGCGAACCTGGTCTGCCCGGTGCTTGGCTTCGTAATTTGCTTATACATCATGTTGAGCACATCGCGGTTGATTATGGAGCTAGGCGGTTTATGGAGCTTGGCGGGTTTCGCGTACCTGGCGATCCAGACTGGCGGCTTCAGGAGAAACCTTACCTCAGCAGTAATATCAACAAGTTCCAATAGAGAATGAAAATCGGCTGGAAGTGGGAGATCAGGTTCTCAAACGGCTCGTGTGACCCCAAGTGCTTACCAGGCCGTCTCTATGACATCGAGCATGCGTTTATCCGCCGTGTGGAATATAACGAGTCCAGTTCCACTGTAGGACTCGTGGAACATGTCCACAGCTTTCGCCGCGATTCGAACTTGCTGAGCAGGGAAAGATTCTGTTTTAAGAAAGAATGATTTCGTTATGTTAAGAACGGAACCTTCATCTTATTAGCCACTGAGGCGGTCCGTTCCGATAGAGGGTGGCACGACTCGTTTACAACCTCGCATTCAGATGACGCACGCGACCACGTTGCGCGGAATGTGCTGGGAAGAAAACGAGCCGTAATCCGCTTCCCATTGTTCCTCATCGCTTTCGAGGGGAAGTGACGCTCGTCGCTGGCGGGGCGAAGGGAAGTGGAAAGGTCATTGCAACGGGCCTGGCGTTAGAGGTGGCAGACGTATTCAATTCTGAAATCGACTGCAAGAGCTCGGTTTATGCCGCGGAGGAACTTGTGGGGAAGGGTTGCAGCGTCCGTACGGGAGTTTGTGACGTCAGCAAGCAAGGATAGGTATAGCGCACCGTTCATAGACCCGTTCAATTGCATGAGCAGGTTAATGTCGTGATGCACGTCGCTGGTGCCGCGGACTTGATACCCTTCCTGGAAACATAAGGAAAAGATTTGGGACCAGCACTTGGATGTCAACCTGAAGAGGATCTACTTGTCAGCTCCCGCGGATTTACCCCATATAGTCAAGTACCGCGGTGGCAGATTAGTTTTTATAGCTTCCAGGAACTGTTTTAGGCGGAGACGGAATTAGCGCGCTAAATGTATCGAAGGCTGGAGTACATCTACAAAAACTCGGATTGCGCTGCACGAAACCAGATGTTAATCCCGTTGGTTCGAATTGGTCTTCCAGAAGGATTGCGGGGCCGGCCACTTTACTTGACATGTCGCGGCGCGGATTACATCAGTGGGGCTCTGCTCTTGGTTGATGGCCTCCAGCCTGCTTAATTTTGGTATTACTTCT